>NZ_JAGGPD010000641.1 GCF_018613995.1 Microbacterium sp. ISL-103
CGTCCTCGCACCCATGGCGGGTATCACCAACACCGCATTCCGTCGGCTCTGCCGCGAATACGGAGCCGGGCTCTACGTGAGCGAGATGATCACGTCGCGGGCGCTCGTCGAGCGCAACGAGACGACGATGCGTCTGATCCGCCACCACGAGTCCGAGACGCCGCGGTCGATCCAGCTCTACGGCGTCGATCCGCACACGATCTCCGAGGCCGTGCGCATCATCGTCGCCGAAGACCACGCCGACCACATCGACCTGAACTTCGGCTGTCCTGTTCCGAAGGTCACCCGCAAGGGTGGGGGAGCGGCGTTGCCCTGGAAGAGCTCGCTCTTCTCTCAGATCGTCACCCAGGCCGTCAAGGCCGCGGGCGACGTACCGCTGACGATCAAGATGCGCAAGGGAATCGATCCCGATCACCTGACCTTCCTCGACGCCGGTCGCGCGGCCGAAGACGCCGGCGTCTCGGCCATCGCGCTGCACGCGCGCACGGCGAGCGAGTTCTACTCGGGCTTCGCCGATTGGAACGCGATCGGCGAGCTCAAGCAGGCGGTGACGAGCGTCCCGGTTCTCGGCAACGGCGACATCTGGTCGGCCGACGACGCCGTGCGCATGATGCAGCAGACCGACTGCGACGGAGTCGTCGTCGGGCGCGGATGCCTCGGCCGTCCGTGGCTGTTCGGCGAGCTCGCAGCGGCATTCGGTGCCGAATCGCACCCGGTCGACGCGACCCTCGGCTTCGTGGCCGACGCCTTCCGTCGCCACGCCGAGCTGCTCGTCGAGTTCTTCGAAGACGAGGACCGCGGATGCCGCGACGTCAGGAAGCACGTCGCCTGGTACTTCAAGGGCTACCCTGTGGGCGGCGACATCCGCACCGGGCTCGCGACGGCATCCAGCCTCGCCGAGATCGACGAGATGCTCGGCCAGCTCGACCACACGGCGCCGTACCCCGGCGCCGACGCCGAAGGCCCGCGCGGTCGATCCGGTCGCCCGCAACGCCCGGCGCTGCCGGAC
>NZ_JAGGPD010000642.1 GCF_018613995.1 Microbacterium sp. ISL-103
GCGCGACGGGAACGTCCGCGCCGCGCGGGCTGCTGCGCGCGCCGGCCATGAGTTCGAAGCCGACACGCGCACGGTCGATGAGATCAGGGCCGACCTTCTCGCCGATCTGGTGCTCAGCGGCGATCCGACAGGGCACGACAGCGAAGACGGGTTGCTCGGCGCGATCCGCGGTCGCATCGAGGTCACCGTGCCGGTCACGACGCTGATCGATGGCGATGATGCTGCAGAAGACACGACCCAGGCGGCCGCGACGGGTTCGGCGTCCGCCGACGACTCGCAGCCACGCCGAGACCGCGAAGCGAGCCCGGCGGCCGAGCTCGACGGCGTGATTCCGATCGATATCGACACCGCACGCCGCATGGCCGGCCTCACATCCGGGTGGGATCGAGTTCTCACGCATCCGATCGGCGGGCATGTGCTCGTGGTCGATCGCTACCGACCCAGCCGCCACCTGCGGCGGCACCTGCGAGCTCGAGATCAGCGATGTCGCTTCCCGGGGTGCGGGATCGCGGCACGGAAGTGCGACCTCGACCACAACCACTCGGCGTCGACGGGCGGGTCGACGTGCGACACGAACCTCGCGTCGTTCTGCCGACGGCACCACGTACTCAAACATCACTCGCCCTGGCACGTCGAGCAGAAGCCGGGCGGTGTCGTCGAATGGACGAGCCCCATCGGCCGCACCTACGTCGACACTCCTCCTGCACCGAACACGGTCACTTTCACCGATTCGGATGCTGTTCGCGCGCCGTTCTGAGCGACGCCGCCCTCCGAGCCTCCGGGGCTGTGGACAACCGCGACGCCGCCACGCATGATTTCACTACGGTGGCGCGGTGACTCCTCCTCATTCGCGACTCCAATCCGCTCCCCTCCTCCTTCTACCGATGCTCGGCATCTTCCTTGCGACCTGGGCTTCGGCGGGATGTACACCGGTGACTGACACCGCACCCGACCGCGGCACGCCAGATACGCCCGCGCCCGATCCCGATGAGCCCCCACGAGAACAGGACGAGAGATGCACCTCGTATTCCGGCGGCGCGACGATCTGCGGAGGATGACCATGCACACGACAACGAAGCCCGAGCGCCGGGTCGCCGCGATCGGCGCCTCCCTTGCACTACTGACGTGCTCGCTTATCGGGTGCGCACCCGACCCGGCACCGACGCCCACCCCGACGCCCGCGTTCGCCAGCGAGGACGAGGCGTTCGCTGCCGCGGAAGAGGTGTATCGGGCCTACAACGAGGCGTTGAATGCGCGAAACCGAGGTGAGTCCGAGCCAGATCCACAGCAGTATCTGACGGGACCGGCGCTTGAGGGTGAATTAGACGCTCAGAACTCGCTCCAGGAGTGGGGACTGCATGCAAACGGTGAGGCGATTGTCTTGTCTTTCCGCGGCATCGAGGCAACCACTGGCGGTCCAACCACGGATGTGAGCGCCTACCTCTGTATTGATGTGTCGCTGTTGCGGGTGGTAGACGACACCGGGGCAGACGTGACTCCCGCCGAACGAGGCGACGTCGTTTCTCAGCTCGTGCGATTCACCGGAGATCGTGACCGCTTGCTGATCACGCACGAGGACTCGGCAGACGAGGCGTCATGCTGAACAGGATTGTTACCCTCTCCGCGGCTCTGACCCTGACCCTGGTCCTGGCGCTGACAACGCCGCCAACCGCCTTTGGCGCCACGTCCGGCTGCACCGGTTCGATCGACAAGATGGGTCTTTGCGGATCGACGGACGGAAACTCTCTCACCGTGTCCGGCACCCAGCAGCAGCCGGGCACAGACCGCACCGACGGGTCGGCGCCGCGCAACGCGGGGCCCCACGCGCCGAAAGCACCGTCGGAGCCGAGCGACGAGGCGAAAGAGTTCGCCGAGTGCATGAGCGACACGGGAACCACCCGGTGCGCACGGCTCCCCAACACGCCCGCTCACCCGGCGGCCACTCCCCCGACGCCGGCGAGACGGGCGATCACGATCACCGACCTGGTGCGGTTCGCTCCGGCATCCGTCCGTGCTGCGACCGAACCGGGCAACGTCGGAATCGCGGGGATGCCGACGAACTTCCTCGCCGCCGCCACCGTCCAGACCCAGAGCGGCGAGCTGTTCGGCTCTCCCCTGCGGGTGCGCTTCACTCCGGCCGGCTACGACTACACGTACGGAGACGGCCAGTCCGCCACGAAGACCGCCGCCGGACGCACATGGAAGGCGCTCGGCCAGGCACAGTTCACGCCGACACGAACCAGCCACATCTACCGGGAATCCGGCACCTACCTCGCAGACGTCGACATCCGCTACACGGCGGAGATCGATCTCGGCGCGGGGTGGCTCGCCGTCACCGGGCAGCTGACGACAGACGGCGCCCCTCAGCGGATCCGCATACTCGACGCCACCACGGCACTCGTCGCCCACACCTGCGACGAGGACCCCTCAGGAACAGGCTGCTAGACGCAGACGAGCCGCCCGGACCGAAGGTCAGGACGGCTCGTCGCTGTGAAGCGAGACTGCTTACTTGTAGGACTCGACGATCTCGAGGAGGCTCGGCACGTTGGCGTATGCCTCGGCCGCGTTCTCCTTGGTGACGATGATCGGGTCGAGCAGGTAGGCCGGAACGACCTTGGCGCCGTTGTCGTACGACTCCTCGTCGTTGACGTCGACGTCCTCGCCCTTCTGAAGCTGGCCGACCATCTTGATCGACTGCTCGACGAGCAGCGAGGTGTCCTTGTTGATCGTGGAGTACTGGATGCCCTCCATGATCGACTTCACCGACTCGACCTCGGAGTCCTGACCGGTGACGACCGGAACCGGCTTGCCGGCCTGCTGCACCGAGGTGATGATGGCGCGAGCAAGGGTGTCGTTCGGCGACAGCACACCGTCGACCACGGCGTCACCGCTGTACGACGAGGTCAGCAGCGTGTCCATGCGGTTCTGCGCGTTCTCCGGAAGCCATCCCTCGGTCGCGGTCTGCGCGATCTCGGTCTGACCCGACACGACGACGAGGTTGCCGTTGTCGATCTCCGGCTGGAGCACGTCCATGGCGCCGTCGAAGAAGACCTTCGAGTTGGCGTCATCCGGCGAGCCCGAGAACAGCTCGATGTTGTACGGAGCCTCGTGACCCGCGCGCTCGGCGAGGCCGTCGAGCAGAGCCTGGCCCTGCAGCTGGCCGACCTTGAAGTTGTCGAACGCGACGTAGTAGTCGACAGCCTCGGTGTTCTCGATGAGACGGTCGTACGCGATCACGTACGCGCCGGCATCCGTGGCAGCCGGCACCTGCGTGGCGAGCTGCTTGCCGTCCTTCGCGCCGATGATGATGACCTTGGCGCCGTTGGTGACCATGGCCTGGATCTGGTTCTGCTGCTCGGCGACC
>NZ_JAGGPD010000643.1:0-359 GCF_018613995.1 Microbacterium sp. ISL-103
CCCGCACGAGCGCACGCGAATTGCGAGGGGTGGGGACGGTCGGCGTCTCGTCGCTCGACATCGTTCCTCTAGACAGTCTCAGGGGGGCAGGGTGGCCCCGGACGCCACTCGGGTGGCGAACGCCGCAGGAAAGCAGCCGAGAACGATGTTAACCAGCCAGGCTGAGAAATACCCAGATGGACGGGATTCTGACATACTGATCCCGACCCGATGAGGGGTCACGGCGGATCGCTCCGCCGCTCTATCACTACGGATCGTCCGGCACGTACCTGCCGGTGAAGGAGAAACACCATGGCATCTGTGACTTTCGACGAGGCCACCCGCCTCTACCCGGGCGGAACCCGCCCGGCCGTCGCCAA
>NZ_JAGGPD010000643.1:581-1541 GCF_018613995.1 Microbacterium sp. ISL-103
CACGGTCTACGTCACGCACGACCAGACCGAGGCGCTCACGATGGGCGACCGCATCGCCGTGCTCAAGGACGGTCTGCTGCAGCAGGTCGGCACCCCGCGCGACCTGTACGAGAAGCCCGAGAACGTCTTCGTCGCCGGCTTCATCGGCTCGCCTGCGATGAACCTGTTCAGCGCAGACCTGGCAGACGGCGGCGTGCGCTTCGGCACCGAGGTCGTCCCGCTCGACCGCGACACGGTGGGCCGTGCCAACGGCTCGCAGGTCACCGTCGGCGTGCGTCCCGAGGACATCACCGTCGGCCCCGCCGACGGCAAGGGCCTCTCGGTCGTCGTTGACCTCGTCGAAGAGCTCGGCGCCGACGGCTACCTCTACGGCCACACCGAGATCAACGGAAAGCGCGCCGACCTGGTCGCCCGCGTCGACGGCCGCAGCCACCCCAACGCGGGTGAGACGGTCACGCTCGCAGCCAACGCAGGCCACGTGCACGCGTTCGACATCGAGTCCGGCGTCCGCCTGAACGACAAGCCGATCGTCTCCGCCTGATCGGATCCACAGACGCGGCGCGGGCTGACTTCGGTCGCCCGCGCCGCTTCTGCTTTCCCCCACCACCGTCTGGAGAGCCATGCAGGATGCGCTGCGGATCACCGCGAGCTCGATCGACCCCGGGCTGCTGGCCCTGCCCTGGTCGACCACTCTGGCGAAGTGGCCGTCCGAGAAGATCGTCTCGCTGCCGAAGGGCCTCTCCCGCCACCTGGTCAGGTTCGCCGATCTCTCGGGGCGCGTCGTCGCCGTGAAGGAGACGACCGACGAGATGGCGAGGCGGGAGTACGAGATGCTCGGCAACCTCGCCCGCCTCGACGTGCCCTGCGTCGATCGCGTGGCCGTGATCGCAGGACGCTCGGATGCCGACGGCGAGCCGCTTCCCGCGGCCCTCGTGACTTCGCACCTGCGATTCTCGATGC
>NZ_JAGGPD010000050.1:0-6266 GCF_018613995.1 Microbacterium sp. ISL-103
GGCAGTACTTCATCGATGGGGCGGATGCCGGAGACGGTCTCCAGCAGCCTCCCGGGCATCGCGTGTTCGTAGAGCAGCTGGCGGCAGCGGCCGCACGGCATGATCGTCTGCCCGTCGTTGTTGACGCACACGAAGGCGACGAGCTGGCCGCCGCCCGACATGTGCAGATCGCCCACCAGCGCGCACTCGGCGCACAGCGTCACACCGTACGAGGCGTTCTCGACGTTGCAGCCGGCCACGATGCGGCCGTCGCCCACCAGTGCGGCCGCGCCGACCCGGTACCGCGAGTACGGCGCGTAGGCCTTGGTCATGGCGTCGGTGGCGACCTGGCGGAGTTCGTCCCAGTCGATGTCTGTCATGTCTCTCCTAGGACTTGATGTACGGCTTGCCGCTCGCCGCGGGTCCGCGGATCTGACCGGCGAAGCCGGCGACCGCGAGCAGGGTCACGACGTACGGGAGCATCAGCATGAATTCGCCGGGGATCGGGGTCTTGAGGATCGACAGCAGATTCTGCAGGTTGGTCGCGAAGCCGAACAGCAGTGCGGCGAGGGTCGCGCGGATCGGGTCCCACCGTCCGAAGATGACGGCGGCGAGGGCGATGAAGCCGAGACCCGCCGTCATGTCCTTTCCGAACTGCGGCACCGAGACCAGCGTGAAGTAGGCGCCACCGATGCCGGCGATCGCGCCGGCCAGCAGCACGTTCCAGAACCGCGTCGCGTTGACCTTGATGCCGACGGTGTCGGCAGCCTGCGGGTGCTCTCCGACCGCACGCACGCGCAGGCCCCACTTGGTGCGGTAGAGGCCCCAGGCCACGATGGCGACCGTGATGAACATCAGGTACACGATGAACGTCTGGTTGAACAGCACCGGGCCGATGAGCGGGATGTCGCTGAGCAGCGGGATCTCGATGCGGCTGAAGCGCACGGGGGGGTTGAGCTCGGCCTCGTTCGGCGCGAGGAGCGCGCCGTAGAGGAATCCGGTCAGACCGCTGACGAGCACGTTGAGCACGACGCCGACGATGACCTGCTCGACGAGGTACTTGATCGCGAACGCCGCGAGCACGGCGGCGACGAGCACGCCGCCGACCATCGCACCGAGGAGTCCGATGAAGGGGCTGCCCGTGACGCTCGACAGCAGCGCCGCCGAGAACGCGCCGAGCAGCAGCTGCCCCTCGATCGCGACGTTGACCACACCGGCACGCTCTCCGATGACACCGCCGAGGGCACCGAACACCAGCGGGACCGACAGCGAAACCGCGCCGAAGAGCAGGCTGCTGACGGGAACGAGGCCGCCCGCGGCCGCCCACACGAGGAAGCCGAAGACGGCGAGCACGCTGAAGGCGATCACCAGCCAGATCGAGGGCTTGCGATACGACCACGCCCGCGCGAACGCCAGACCCGACAGCAGCGCCAGGATCACGATCACGACCCAGCTGGTCGGCCCCGTCGGCAGCGCCACATCGGGCAGGGCGAACGGCGACGACGGGTCGTTGAGCCGGAACGAGCTGGTGCCGCTGCGAGGCACCAGCAGGAACAGGAGCGCCAGCAGCACCGTGGCTGCGGCGAGGACGATCGGCGCCTTCAGGTGCCGCTCGCGCACGGTGGCGAGCTGCACGGTACCGTCGGCGGCTTCACTCTGGACGAGGGAGGTCATGCGGTCACCGCCTTCTTCGAGGCCTTGGCTCTCGCCTTGGCCGCCTTCTCGAGGTCGGACTTCGGCAGGAAGAACACTGCGCGCAGCAGCGGCGGAGCCGCGATGAACAGCACGACGAGCGACTGCACGACGAGCACGATGTCGACGGGGATGTCCTGGGCCTGCATCGAGAACGATCCGGCCTTGAGTGCGCCGAACAGGATGCCGGCGGCGAACGTCCCCCAGGCCCGACTGCGGCCGAGGAGAGCGACGGTGATCGCGTCGAAGCCGATACCGGCGTCGATCGTCTCGGTGATGCCGGTCGTGACCGCACCCTGCACCTGGTTCATGCCGGCGAGACCGGCGAGAGCACCGGCGAGCAGCATGGCGTAGACGTAGACGCGCTGCACGCTGATGCCGGCCGCGCGGGCCGCGTGCGGGTTCTCACCCACGGCACGCATGCGCATGCCGAGCGACGACCGCTCGATCAGCCACCAGACGAACAGGGTCGCGATGATGACGATCACGAACCCGAGGTCGAGCAGCGGGAACTGCGGGCCGAGCAGCGACGGGAACTGCGCACTCTCCGGGGTGGCGTAGCCGAGCGCCTGGTTCGTGCCCGGCTTCTGCAGCAGGCCCGGGGTGCGGATCATCCACAGCAGCAGGTAGTACGCCACGTAGTTGAGCATGATCGTGAGGATCACCTCGTGGGCGCCGGTGCGGGCCTTGAGAAGGCCGGCGATCGCTCCCCACAGCGCACCGCCGGCGATGCCGGCGATCAGGGTGACAGGGATGTGCAGCCAGAACGGCAGATCGAGCTGGAAGGTGAGCAGCCCCGCGGCGGCGACACCGATCAGCATCTGGCCACGTGCGCCGATGTTGAACAGGCCGACCCGGAACGCGAGAGCGACACCGAGTCCCGCCGCGATCAGCGGGGCGGCGAAACCGAGGGTGTTCGTCAGCGGACGGATCTGCGCGGCGAAGTCCGCACCTCGCGCGTTGAAGATCGCGCCGCGGAAGAGCGCCTCGTAGCCGTTGTAGACCGCGTTCCACGCTGCGGCGATCGTGTCGGCCGGGCGCGAGAAGAAGTACCCGGAGGCTTCCTGCACGTCCGTGTTGGTGAACGCGATCAGGATGCCGCCGACGACGAGCGCCAGGAAGATCGCGAGGATCGTGGTGACGGCGTTGCTGCGCAGCATCTCCTTGAGGATCACGTTGCCGCGCGGGGGCGGAGGCACGTCGACGGGATCGCGCAGCGTCGTCGTCGTGTTCACCGAGAGCTGGTCGCCCGAGCTCGCGTTCGAGCCGTCGCCCTGTGGCGTCGTACCGCTCATGCGGCCACCTCTCCCTCGGCGGCGCCCGCCATCATCAGTCCCAGCGTCTCGCGTCGGGTGTCGCCGGGAACGATCCCGACGATGGTGCCTCTGTACATCACTGCGATGCGGTCGGCGAGAGCCGCGACCTCATCGAGCTCGGTCGAGACGACGACGACGGGGATGCCCGCGTCTCTGGTCTCGATGATGCGCTTGTGGATGAACTCGATCGAGCCCACGTCCACGCCGCGGGTCGGCTGCGCGGCGACGAGCAGCTTGAGTTCACGGCTCATCTCGCGGGCGATCACGACCTTCTGCTGGTTACCCCCCGAGAGGGTGCCGGCGGGAGTGTGCGGGCCCTGGGTACGGATGTCGTACTCGGTGATCCGCTCGCGGGCGAACTCCTCGAGCGCGGACCGGCGCAGAGTGCCACCCCGGCTGAACTCGGGGTCGCCCGAACGATCGAGGATCAGATTCTCGGCGACCGAGAAGCCGGCGACGAGGCCGTCTTCCGTCCTGTCCTCGGGGACGAACCCGACACCGGCGTCGAGGATCGCGCGCACGCTCTTGCCGACCAGTTCGGTGCCGCCGAGGGTGATCGACCCCTCGACTCGCGCAGCGAGGCCGACGATGGCCTCGACCAGCTCGGTCTGCCCGTTGCCCTGCACGCCGGCGACCGCCAGCACCTCGCCGGGCCGGACGGAGAAGTCGATGCCGTCGACGACGATCGCTCCCCCCGCGGTGAGCACACGCAGTCCCTTGACCTCGAGACCGCCTTCGCCGAGACGAGGCGGCTCCTTGTGGACGGTGAGCTCGACTGCTCGTCCGACCATGAGAGAGGCCAGCTCGGCGTTCGTGGCGGTGGGCGATGCCTCGCCGACGATGCGGCCGAGACGGACGATCGTGATGGTGTCCGCGACCTCGCGGACCTCACGGAGCTTGTGGGTGATGAAGACGATCGCGGTGCCCTCGTCGCGCAGCTGACGCATGATGCCCATCAGCTCGTCCGTCTCCTGCGGCGTGAGCACGGCGGTGGGCTCGTCGAACACGAGCACCTTCGCATCGCGCGACAGTGCCTTGATGATCTCGACGCGCTGCTGCACACCGACCGGCAGGTCGCCGACGGTGGCATCCGGATCGATGTCGAAGCCGAAGCGCGCGGCGACGGAGCGGACGTGCTCACGCGCCTTGGTGATGTCGAGGGTTCCGAGGCCCTTCGTCTGCTCGTGGCCGAGCATGACGTTCTCGGCGACCGTGAACACGGGGACGAGCATGAAGTGCTGGTGCACCATGCCGATGCCGGCGTTCATCGCGTCTCCGGGGCCGCGGAATCGCTGGACGACGTCGTCCAGCAGGATCTCTCCTTCGTCCGCCTGATAGAGCCCGTAGAGGACGTTCATCAGGGTCGATTTGCCTGCGCCGTTCTCGCCGAGGAGGGCATGGATCTGCCCCGGCTCGACGACCAGGTCGATGTGGTCGTTGGCCACCAGGGTTCCGAACCGCTTGGTGATGCCGCGAAGTTCGAGCTTCATATCTGCACCTTATCCAGAAGTGTCATCCAGAAGAGTCCGAAGAATCTCCGGCGCATCGTGCGGGGATCGCCCGGATGCGCCGTGAACATTTCGTCATGGTCCGTCCACGGCGCGGGGCGAGTGGCAGCTTGCACCACTCGCCCCGCGCTGGAACTCGATGAATTACGGGGAGTTCGGGGACTCCACCGTGATGTCGCCGGCGATGATCTGGTCCTGCAGAGCAGCGATCTCGTCCATCAGCCCGTCGGGCAGGTCGCCCTCGAACGAGCCGAAGCCCGAGAGCTTCACGCCCTCGTTCTCGAGGGTGCCGACGTAGGGAGCCGGGTCGAAGTCGCCCTTCGAGGCTGCGATCGTCGCATCCTCGACCGCGACGTCGATCGCCTTCATGATCGAGAAGAGGGTGACGTCCGCCACGCTCTCGTCAGCGACGGCGAGGTCGCTGTCGACGCCGACCAGCAGCGTGCCCTTGCCGCTGTCCGCGATGGCGGCCGCAGCGCTCTGGTAGATCGGTCCACCGACCGGCAGGATGACGTCGACGCCCTGGTCGAGCACACCCTGAGCGGTCTGCTTGGCCGTGTCGTTGGCGTCGAAGCCACCGGTGAACGAGCCCTTCTGCGTGGCGGTGTCCCAGCCGAAGACCTCGACGGCACCCGACTTGTCCTCGTTGTACTTCTCGACGCCGAGCTGGAAGCCGTCCATGAACACGGCGACCGAGGGGATCTGCATTCCGCCGAAGGTGCCGACCTTGTTCACACCCGACTCCGCAGACCAGCCGGCTGCGGCGTAGCCACCGAGGTAGGCGGCCTGAGCGGTGTCGAAGACGAGGGGCTTGATGTTCGGAGCATCGGTGGTGCCGTCGAAGTCGTTGTCGGCGTAGTCGTCGATGATCGCGTAGTCGATGTCGGGGTTCGCGAGAGCGGACTCGACGGTCGCGGCCGAGAGCTTGAAGCCGACGGCGACGATGAGCGAGCAGCCCTCGGAGACAGCGGTCTCGAGGTTGGGCGCGTAGTCGTTGTCGTTCGCGGACTCGAACTCGACCGGCTTGACGCCGAGCTCGTCTGCGGCACGGTCCATGCCCTCCTTGGCGGACTGGTTGAACGACTTGTCGTTCCATCCGCCGGCGTCGGAGACGAGGCAGGGGAGGAAGTCGGAGTCGACCTCTGCGCCCCCGTCGCTGCCCGATTCGGTCGGAGCCTGGCCACAGCCGGCGAGTGCGAAGACGACGCCCGCGGCGATGGTGGCGCCGAGAATCTTCTTGGTGGTGGAGATGGTCAACTCATGCCTCCTGAACGTGCCGCGGCCCTCGCGGATCGCTCAAAGTTACCTACTGTTTCGACTTTTGTGCATGTCCGTGGGCAAGCCGTCCGCGAATGGTTACAAACCTGAAATCTAGACAGCCGATGAGCGGGGGGCACTGCTCATCAGAGCACGTCGCCTCGTCCGGTCAGCTTCAGCGACTCGACGACGCCCTTCACCCGCTGCGCGTGCTCGACCGTGGTGACCAGCAGTGCGTCGGGGGTGTCGACCACGACGATGTCCTTCACGCCGATCAGGCTGATGACGCGCGAGGTCTGGCTGACGAGGATTCCGCTCGCCGCATCCGACAGGACGCGAGCCTTCGGACCCAGCACCGCGAGGTCGTTCTTGCGTCCGTTGTTGATGAGCTTGGTGAGCGAGGCGAAGTCGCCGACGTCGTCCCAGTCGAAATGACCGGGCACCACGGCCAGACGGCCGCGACGGGCCGCAGGCTCGGCGACCGCGTAGTCGATGGCGATCTTCTTCAGCCCGG
>NZ_JAGGPD010000050.1:6303-6743 GCF_018613995.1 Microbacterium sp. ISL-103
TCGCGATGAACATGCCGGCGTTCCACAGGTATCCCCGATCGGCGAAGTAGGCCGTCGCGGTCTCGAGATCGGGCTTCTCGACGAAGCTCTCGACGAGCGCGGCCTCGCGCGCTCCCTCGACGACGAGCTCGGGCCCCTTCCGGATGTACCCGAACCCGACGGCCGGCTCCGTGGGCGAGATGCCGATGGTGCAGATATACCCTTCGCGCGCGACCTCCACCGCATCGCGCACCGCGAACTCGAACACCCGGGTGCTGCGGATGACGTGGTCGGCGCTGAAGGATCCGATGATGACGTCGGGGTTGCGCCTGTGCAGGATCGCCGCGGCCAGGCCGATCGCTGCGGCGGACTCACGGGGCTCGGACTCGAGGAACACGTTGATGTCGGGGATGCCGGGGAGCTCCGCCTCGACCGCCGCGCGGTGAGCGCGGCCGGTGACC
>NZ_JAGGPD010000644.1 GCF_018613995.1 Microbacterium sp. ISL-103
CCGACACCTTGTCGGTGAAGCGCACCGTGTATCCGACCAGGGTGCCGAGCTCGACCTGCATCTCCTCGGCCACCCGATCGGCGATCGTGCGCGCGGCGAGACGTCTCGGCTGCGTGTGCGCGATGCGCTCGCGACCGAGATCGAGGCAGATCTTCGGCAGCTGCGTCGTCTTTCCCGAGCCCGTGGCACCGGCCACGATGACGACCTGATTGTCGCGGATGGCATCGGCGATCTCCTCCCGTGCGGCGCTGACGGGCAGCTCGGGAGGATAGAAGATCACGGGAGAGGACATAGAACTCCCATCGTACGATTCATCCGTGAGCACTGTGTCGAAGGCCCCTCCCGCATCGCGGTGGTTCCATGAGTTCGGGCGGGCGCCCCGCATCCTCGGGCTCGACGTCGCACGAGGCCTCGCGATCCTCGGCATGGCGGGCGCCCATATCGGCGAGACCCGGGCATTCGATCCGTTCGACCTCTCGACCTGGACCGACCTCGTGCACGGTCGCTCGTCGATCCTCTTCGCGGTGCTCGCCGGCGTCTCGATCGCTCTGATGACCGGCCGCAGCACGATCCCCGATCCCGAGCGGATGCCGAGCATCCGTCTGCAGCTGGTCGGCCGCGGTGCCGTGATCTTCATCATCGGCCTGGCGCTCGAGATGCTGAACACCCCGATCGCCGTGATCCTCACCCTCTACGGCCTGCTCTACGTGGCGGTGATCCCGTTCCTGCGCTGGCAGCCGTGGAAGCTGCTGATCGCCGCCGGCATCCTGGCGCTCGCGGCTCCCGCCCTGCTGGCGCTGCTCGCCGCGCTGACGCTGAATCCGTACGGCCCCGGCGTCAGCCTGGTGCTCTACGGGTCGTACCCGATCACGGCGTGGCTCGCGTTCATCTTCGCCGGCATGGCTCTCGGTCGTCTGCGCGTCGAGAAGCTCGAGACGGCGGCGATCACCTTCGGCGTCGGCGTCGGCCTCATGATCGTCGGATACGGGCTGGGGATGGTCGGATCCGTCGCACGGCTCACCGGGGCGACGTACGACGGCTCGGGTGCATCGGCGTCGGGGTGGAGCGATTACCCCGAGGCCCTGGCGGCCGCCGACCCTCTCGGGGCTGTGCTCGGAGGCATCTTCGGCGTCGATCCGCATTCGGGCGGCACAGCCGAGAACCTGGGCCCCGGCGGCTTCGCCCTCTCGGTCCTCGCGCTCTGCGTTCTGGCCA
>NZ_JAGGPD010000645.1 GCF_018613995.1 Microbacterium sp. ISL-103
GGCGCGAAGCGGGTTTCGCCCGACGACTGCCAGTCGTTGTACTCGAGGTCGAGCCACTCCTTGGGGTCGAGCTCCTGGTCGTAGCTGTCGAGGACGACGAAGCCCTTGTCTTCGAGCGCCGCTGACTTGATGTATCCCATGATCTGAACCAGATCCTCTCATCGGGGGCCAGCACGTTTTAACAGGCCCTGATAAGGCAAGCCTAACAGGGCGCCTCTGGAGCGCCGCCGAGGGTCGCCGTGAATAAGCGAATAGACTGAACCGGGCGCCTGGCGACTCCTCGGCGCCCGGCGTTACGGGAGGACGAGACACCAGCATGAGCACTGCGACCAACGTCGAGGCGACAGCCGTCAACACGATCGAGTGGCTCGCAGAGGACTCAACGACCATCGTCGTGCCGGTGTACCAGCGCCAGTACCGGTGGGACATCGGCGGATGCGAGCAGCTGCTCTCCGACGTCAGAGCCGTCGCTCGCGAGGACTCTTCGCATCGCCACTTCATCGGCTCGATCCTGTCTGCAGCGGACGACAGCGACGCAGACACCGACCTCGTCCTGATCGACGGCCAGCAGCGCATCACGACGCTCATGCTGCTCGTGGCAGCTCTCCGCCACACTGTGCAGGACACCTCTCCCGAGCTCGCCGCCGAACTCGACCGAGTGCTCGTGCGCCCGGATGACTCCTCGCGCACCAAGCTGCAGCCCCATGACGCGTGGGCCGAGCTGTACGAGTCGGTCGTGCTCGAACGGGGCGACAACGCCGAGCGCGAGTCCCGGTTCGACGACAACTACGCCTTCTTCCGCAGCCAGGTGCATGCCGACGAAGCGCCCCTGATCTGGGCGGGCCTGCAGAAGCTCGAGCATGTGTCGATCACCCTCGGCGGCGAGGCGAACGCGCAGCAGATCTTCGAGAGTCTCAACTCCACCGGTGAGCCGCTGCGCGATCACGAGCTCATCCACAACTACATCCTGATGGGTCTGACCCACGCAGAGCAGCTCGATGTCGAGGCGCGATTCTGGCTGCCGATCGAGCGTCACACGGGTGAGACCATCGGCGCCTTCTGGCGGCACTATCTCGGCATGACCACGGGGCGTCAGGTCGCCGCGAACGGCGAGCACGGGGGCTACAGCGCGTTCCGGCAGTCCTTCCCCCGCGTCGATGTCGATCATCTGCAGGCGGATGCCGAGATCTGGCGTCATTACGCCGCGATCTACGGGATCCTGCTCGATCCTTCTCTGGAGGAAGACCCCGAGATCGCGCGTCAGCTGCGGTTCGTGAACACGTTCGGACGCGCGGCCTATCCGCTCGTCCTGAGCGTCTACAGCGATCACGCACGTGGTCTCATCGTTCGCGAGGAACTGCTCGAGACACTCGAGTGGATCCAAGCCATGTACCTGCGGCGCACGCTCGTGAACCTCCCCAATGAGCGTCTCGTGGCCCGACTCTGCCGCGCCAGGGCGAACGGCCGCGCAGCGCTGGCGCGCGCCTTCGCCCGCATCACCCCCTCGGACGAACGGGTCAGCGCGGTGCTCAAGTACAGCGAACTGCCCCACCCCGCCTATGTCCTGGGCCGACTCGAGGGTGTCGATGAGTCCGCGGACTTCGATGTCGAGCACATCGTGCCCACGGTTCCCAGCGACACGTGGTCGGGCGACGGGATCCGCCCGTGGATCGAGTACTCGGACGACGAACGCAACGCGCACCGCGCGCTCGCACCCACCCTCGGCAACCTCACTCTGCTCGAGCAGCATCTCGCGGAGCGCGTCTTCGGCGAGTCGTTCGCCGTCAAGCGCGACAGCGCCTACGCCCGCAGTGCGGTCGCCGAGACCAGAGCGCTCACAGCGACGGATACATGGGGCACCGCCGCGATCTCGGAGCGGACGATCCGCCTGACCGCCGACCTGCTGCGCATCTGGGCGCGCCCCGCCCTTCCCGAGATCGATGACGACGGGCTCACGCCCATCCTCGACGCCGTCCGCCGCCGCGGGTGGCCGGCCGGATGGGAGCGCGAGTTCGAGTACGTCGAGTACCGCGGAGAGCGATGGGAGGTCTTCGACGTCAGGCACCTCTTCAACCGCGTGTTCCGACGCGCCTGGACCGACACCCGCGATGCCGCGCAGATCTATTGCGCGACCCACGGCGGTCCGATCTACGACGCGATGGCCTGGAAGGGCCAGTGGGATCAGCTCGACGAATCGCACCACCTCTACATGGGGTGGGATTCCAACTACATGATGAACGCGGTGCAGGGCGTGCTCCACGAGGCGGGCATCGCCTCGGAGGTCTTCGTCAAGTACTCCTACATCGGGAATGTGATGTGACATGACGACCACCATCCGCCGCCTGCTCGATCTGACGGTCGAGGAGCACACGCTCACCGTGCCCCTCGTCTGGGGCGACCCGGCCGACACCCGCACGATCGACATCTTCGCCCGGGTGGTCTCGCGCGATGGCGGCGAGACGCTGCCGTTCCTGGTCTTCCTGCAGGGCGGTCCCGGTCACGAGGCGCCGCGGCCGTTCCACGCCTCGTCGTCGCCGGCGTGGCTCGA
>NZ_JAGGPD010000051.1 GCF_018613995.1 Microbacterium sp. ISL-103
CCGATCTCCTACCTGTTCCTGCTGCCGCCCCTCGTGATCTTCACCCTCGCGATCACGGTCCCCGCGGTCATGGGCATCTTCTTCAGCTTCACCGACTCGATCGGCATCGGCGAGTGGAGCTTCAGCGGGCTGACCAACTACATCGCGATGTTCAGCGATCCGGCCATCCTGCAGAGCTACCTGTTCACGTTCGGATTCTCGATCGCCACGGTGATCGTCGTCAACGTGATCGCGTTCCTCCTCGCGGTGGGGCTGACCTCCCGCATCCGCTTCAAGACGGGCCTTCGCACGATCTTCGTGATCCCGATGGTCATCTCGGGCATCATCATCGCCTACGTCTTCAACTTCCTCTTCTCGAACTCCCTTCCCGCAGCGGGTGCCGCAGCCGGGATCCCGTGGCTCGAGACGAGCCTGCTCGCCAACCCCGACCTGGCCTGGGTCGCGATCGTCATCGTCACCGCCTGGCAGGCGGTGCCCGGTGCGCTGCTGATCTACATCGCAGGTCTTCTCTCGGTGCCCAGCGAGGTCTATGAGGCCGCGAGCATCGACGGTGCGAGCAAGACCCAGCAGCTGACCCGCATCACGATCCCGCTGGTCGCGGGATACGTGGTGATCAACGTGATCCTCGGCTTCAAGGGGTTCCTCAACGCCTACGACATCATCGTCGGCCTCACCAACGGCGGACCCGGCACCTCGACCCGCAGCGTCGCGATGACGATCATCGCGGGCTTCAACGGCGGCGACTACGCCTATCAGATGGCCAACGCGACGATCTTCTTCATCGTCGCGGTGCTCATCTCCCTGCTGCAGCTCTCGCTGACCCGCGGAAGGAACGCACTCTGATGTCGACGCAGACACTCACCACCATCCCCACCTCGGGAAAGAAGCCGCGCGTCCGCATGGAGCGCGTCAACTGGTCGGGCACGATCATCCTGATCCTGGCCGCCGTCACCGTGCTGCTGCCGCTGTACGTGACGCTGTCGATGGCGTTCAAGACCACCGCCCAGGCGGTCGACGGCAACGCGTTCTCGCTGCCCGCCCCGTTCAGCATCGACGGGTTCGTCGAGGCATGGAACCTGACGAAGTTCCCGGTCGGCGCCGGCATCTCGCTGCTGGTCACCGCGGGCACCGTGATCGCGACCATCATCCTCGCCGCGTTCGCGTCCTACGCGATCGTCCGCAACTGGGATCACCGCCTCTTCCGCTACTCGTTCTTCTACCTGCTGGCGGCGATGTTCATCCCGTTCCCGGTCGTCGCGCTGCCGCAGATTCAGCTGACGGGTCGTGTCGGTCTCGACAACCCCTTCGGCGTGATCATCCTCGCGACGATGTTCCAGTTGAGCTTCAGTGTTCTGCTCTTCACCGCGTTCCTCCGGTCGATCCCGATCGAGCTCGAAGAGAGCGCCCGCATCGACGGAGCATCCACCTGGCAGACGTTCTGGCAGCTGATCTTCCCGCTGCTGGCACCCATGAGCGCCACGGTCGGCATCTTCGCCTTCCTGTACGCCTGGAACGACTTCATGATGCCGTCGCTGATCATCTCGGATCCGGCGATGCAGACGCTCCCGGTGCGGCAGAACCTCTTCCAGACCCAGTTCAGCAACAACTACAACGTGTCGTTCGCCTCGTACCTGATGGCGATGGCCCCGGCGATCCTGGCGTACCTGTTCACGCAGCGATTCGTCATGGAGGGCGTCACGCAGGGCGCCGTCAAGGGCTGACACCTCTCACACCGCAGACCGCAACACGAAGGAGCACCACCCCTCATGACCGATGCGCTTCTCACCGAGACCCGCGACGACACGACGGCAGCATGGTGGCGGCAGGCCGCCGTCTATCAGATCTACCCCCGCAGCTTCGCCGATGCGAACGGCGACGGACTCGGCGACATCCCGGGCATCGTCTCGCGGGCCGACTACCTGCGTGACCTCGGCATCGATGCCGTGTGGCTCAGTCCGTTCTATCCGTCGGCGCTCGCCGACGGAGGGTACGACGTCGCCGACTACCGCAACGTCGACCCGCGCCTGGGCACGCTCGACGACTTCGACGACATGGTCGCAGCCCTGCACGAGCGCGGCATCCGCGTGGTCGTCGACATCGTGCCGAACCACTCGTCGGATCTGCACGAGTGGTTCCAGGAGGCGCTCGCCGCAGGCCGCGGCTCGGCCGCTCGCGAGCGATACATCTTCCGCGAGGGATCGGGGCCCGACGGCNNGTGGGACCGGGTCGACGACGGCCAGTGGTACCTGCACAGCTTCGCCCCCGAGCAGCCCGACCTCAACTGGGACCACCCCGAGGTGCGCGAGGACTTCCTGAAGACCCTGCGCTTCTGGTCGGACCGCGGAGTCGACGGATTCCGCATCGATGTGGCGCACATGCTGACGAAGGATCTCAGCGAGCCGCTGCCCAGCACCGCCGAGCTCGAACTGCTGCCGCACGACGGCAACCACCCGCTGCATGACCGCGATGACGTGCACGAGGTCTATGCCGAGTGGCGGCGGGTCTTCAACGAGTACGACCCGCCTCGCACGGCCGTCGCCGAAGCCTGGGTGAGCACGCCCGAGCGCCGGGCAAAGTACGCCTCGGCCGAGGGGCTCGGTCAGGCGTTCAACTTCGACCTGCTCGTCGCCGACTTCGACGCGACGCAGTTCCGCACGATCATCACCGACAACCTCGGTCAGGCGGCGATCACCGGGTCGTCGACGACGTGGGTGCTGTCGAACCACGACGTGACACGCCACGCGACACGATACGGACTGGCTCCTCTGGCCGGACGCACGGGGGTCAAGCAGGGCGTCGAGTGGATCGCCGCAGGCGGGCCCGATGCCGAGCTCGACCGTGAGGGGGGTCTGTGTCGGGCGCACGCCGCGACGCTGCTGCTGCTCGGCCTGCCCGGCAGTACCTACCTGTATCAGGGTGAGGAGCTGGGTCTGCAGGAGGTCGCCGACATCTCGCCGGAGCAGCGCCAGGACCCGGCGTTCTTCCGCGGCGCCGTGTTCGACGGTCTCGGACGCGACGGATGCCGCGTGCCCCTGCCGTGGACGGCATCCGGCCCGTCGTTCGGATTCGGTGCCGGCGACGCGCATCTGCCGCAGCCCGAATGGTTCGGCGAGTACGCAGTGGATGTCGAGGAGGCCGACCCCTCGTCGACGCTGGCTCTCTATCGTGAGGCGCTGCGACTGCGCCGCGAGCTGCAGACCGATGAGGCCCTCGAATGGATCGAGACGGGCCGCGCGGATGTTCTGCGCTTCGCCCGCCCGAACGGCTGGCAGATCGTGACGAACTTCGGCGCCGAGCCGTTCGACCTCGGGGCGGATGCGGCGGACGTCGTGCTCGGCACGGTCGTCGACGGCGCCGTCCCGGCGGATTCGACCGTGTGGATCGCGCCCGGGCTGATCGGCTGAGCCGGTTCCACTGAGCTGGTGCCACTGAGCCGTTTGTAGGACGACAGCACGGATGCAGGACGAGAACACGGTTTCTCGTCCTGCATCCGTGCCTCGGTCCTGCAGACGGACGTGCACGCCCCGCCGCGGATTTGATAATGGTTCTCATTAGCGTTTAGAGTGAGGGAATGAAGAAGTCGTTCGCCGCCCTCGCCCTCGCATCCGTCGCCGCACTCTCGCTGGCCGGATGCTCCACCCCCGCTGCGGGCGAGGGCGGCGACGGCGATGCGGTCGCGGTCGTCGCGAGCACCAACGTCTACGGCTCGCTCGCCACGCAGATCGGCGGGGACCGGGTGGATGTGACCTCGATCATCACCTCGGCAACCCAAGACCCGCACTCGTACGAGGCCTCGGCGCGCGATCGCCTCTCGGTGCAGAAGGCCGACCTCGTGATCGAGAACGGAGGCGGGTACGACGCGTTCATCGACACGCTCCTGCAGGATGCCGGCGACCCGCACCTGGTGACGGCCGTCGAGTTCTCGCACGACTTCCCCGGCAACGAGGGCCACTCCGACGAGGCAGAGGGCGCGACCGAAGACGAGCACGACCACGACCACGCCGAGGGCGAGGAGGGTCATGAGGGCCACGACCACATCGAGGGCTTCAACGAGCACGTCTGGTTCGACCCGCACACGATGATCCATGTCGTCGAATCCATCGCCGAAGAGCTCAGCGAGCTCGACCCCGACGGCAAGGCGGAGTTCACCGCCAACGCCGACGAGATCGTCGCCGACCTCGAGGGCTTCGAGGCCGACCTCGAGACGCTCAAGACGGATGCCGCCGGTGCGAACGTGATCATCACCGAGCCGGTGCCCGGCTACCTCGCAGAAGCCGCCGGACTCACCGATGTCACCCCCGAGGGGTTCGCCGAGTCCGTCGAAGAGGGCAGCGACGTCGCACCCGCGACCCTGCTCGCCACGCTGAATGTGCTCGATGCGGGTGACGTGCGCGCCGTGCTCACGAACGCGCAGACCGGCGGGGCCGAGACGCAGCGCGTCGAGGATGCCGCAACGGATGCCGGCATCCCGGTCGTCGCCTTCACGGAGCTGCTCCCCGAAGGATCGTCGTACTCTGAGTGGATGAGTGACGCGATCCAGAGCCTCGCCGACGCGCTCCAGTCGTGAGCGCCGCCGCCGACGCGCGGGCAGGAGCCGAGAAGTCGAACCCGGTGCTCGAGGTGCGGGGAGCCGCCCTCCAGCGCGGTGACCGGGAGCTGTGGTCGGGTCTCGACCTGACGGTCGACCCCGGCGAGTTCATCGCCGTGCTCGGGCCGTCGGGTTCGGGAAAGACGACGCTGTTGCGCAGCATCCTGGGCCTTCAGCCGCTGTCGGCGGGCGACATCACGGTCGCCGGCGGGCCGGTGCGCAAGGGAAACCCGCGCATCGGGTACATCCCGCAACAGCGCTCGCTCGCCCCCGACACGAGCATGCGGGCCCGCGATCTGGTCGCGCTCGGGGTACAGGGCAGCCGCTTCGGCTTGCCGATCCCGCATCGCGGCGACAAGGCCAAGGTCGACCAGCTGCTCGCCTCGGTCGGAGCCGCGCACTACGCCGACCGCCGGGTCGGGCTGCTCTCGGGTGGAGAGCAGCAGCGGCTGCGTGTCGGGCAGGCCCTGGCAGACGAGCCGAGCCTGCTGCTGTGCGACGAGCCGCTGTCGAACCTCGACCTCGCGAACCAGGTCGCGGTGACCGACATCATCGACCGTCAGCGCCGTGACCGCGGGGCGGCCGTGCTGTTCGTGACCCACGACATCAACCCGATCCTGGGCCGCGTCGACCGCATCCTCTACATCGCCGGCGGGCGCTTCGTGCTCGGCACCCCCGAAGAGGTGCTGCAGACCCGCGTGCTCACCGAGCTCTACGGCACCCCGGTGTTCGTGCTGCGCGCCGGCGACCGACTGGTCGTCGTCGGGGTTCCGGATGCCGAGCCCCACCACCTTCACGACCACGATCACGACCACGGAGGTGCCGCATGACCGTCATGACCGGCATCGTGCAGGCCGTCGACTGGAGTGACGTCTTCTCGTTCCAGGACTACGGCGAGCTCGTCGCCCTGCTCGCGAACTCGATCATCGCGGGTGCCGTGCTCGGCATCGTCGGCGGGCTGATCGGCGTCTTCGTGATGCAGCGCGATCTCGCGTTCGCCGTGCACGGCGTCAGCGAGCTGTCGTTCGCCGGTGCCGCCGCGGCGCTGCTGTTCGGCGGCAGTGTGGTGGTCGGCTCTCTCGGCGGCGCACTGGTGGCGGCGATCCTGATCGGGGTCCTCGGGGCCAAGGCCCGCGACCGCAACTCGATCGTCGGCGTGCTGATGCCGTTCGGCCTCGGCCTCGGCATCCTCTTCCTCTCGCTCTACGACGGCAGAAGCGCCAACCGCTTCAGCCTGCTGACCGGGCAGATCGTCTCGGTCTCGAGCCCCGACCTCGGCTGGCTGCTCGGCATCAGCATCGTCGTGCTGCTCGGGCTTCTGCTGATGTGGAACCCGCTGCGCTTCGACTCGCTCGACCCCGAGTCGGCGGCGGCCCGCGGCGTGCCCACGCGCGCCGTGAGCCTGCTGTTCATGGTGCTTCTGGGCCTCATCGTCGCGGTCAGCGTGCACATCATCGGCGCGCTGCTGGTGATGGCGCTGCTGGTGACTCCGGCGGCCGCCGCGATGCGCCTCACCGCAGGACCTGTGGCGGTGCCCCTGCTCGCGGCGCTCTTCGGCTTCGTGTCGGCGGTCGGCGGCATCCTGCTCGCGCTCGCGGGCACGCTGCCGGTGAGTCCGTACATCACGACCCTGTCGTTCACGATCTACGTCGTGTGCTGGATCGTCCAGCGCGCACGCGGCGGGGTGCGCCGCGTGCGGGCCTGACGTTCCCAGGGCCCGGCAAGGGCTACGCGCCTAGACTCGTGGGTATGGCTCAGCGGAACACCTGGCAGCGCGATCGCGTGCGCGAAGCCCTCGCCGACGCGCGAGGGTTCGTCAGTGCGCAGAACCTGCATGCCGCGCTGCGCGACGACAACACGGGCATCGGCCTCGCCACGGTCTACCGGGCACTGGCCGGGCTCGCAGCCGCAGGCGATGCGGACTCGCTGCAGAGCCCCGAGGGCGAGGCGCTCTACCGTGCCTGCACGACCCAGGGGCACCACCATCACCTGATCTGCCGCAACTGCGGACTCACCGTCGAGATCGAGGCGACCGACGTCGAGCAGTGGGCGCACCGCACCGCCGCTCTCCACGGCTTCACGGATGCCGCGCACGTCGTCGACATCTTCGGGCTGTGCGCCTCCTGCACCAACAAGCGCGACGCCGAAGAGGCAGCGAACGCGTGAGCGCCCAGACCGGCATCCGGACGGGGCACTCGCACGCTTCCGCGCGCCGCCCCACCCGATCGCCGCGCTCGCCGTGGATCGGGGTGGCCCTCGGTGCCGCGATCGTGGCGGCGCTGTTCCTGGTCGACCGGTTCCTGCCGGCGCTCTACACAGCCACCCTGCCGAACCGGGCCCAAGACGGTCTGACGCTCGCGATGAGCGTGCTGATCGAGGCGCTGCCGTTCGTGATCCTGGGAGTGCTGCTCTCGATCGTGGTGCAGGTGTGGCTGCCCGCCGACGTGATCCACCGCTGGCTGCCGAAGCGCGCATGGGCGCGTCGGGCCGTGCTCTCGCTGCTCGGCATGCTGATCCCCGTCTGCGAGTGCGGCAACGTGCCGTTCGCGCGCGGACTCATGATGCGCGGACTCGCCCCGGCCGAGGCGCTGACCTTCCTGATCGCCGCCCCGATCGTGAACCCGATCGTCATCCTCACCACGCACGCGGCGTTCGGCTTCGACGACGGCATCCTGGTCGCCCGACTCATCGGCGGCTACCTGATCGCGAACCTGATCGGCTGGATCTACAGCCGCCACCCCTCGCCCGACTCGCTGCTCACGCAGCGGTTCATCGACACATGCGACCGCGTCACCCACGAGCACGGCACCCCGGTGCGCCGCAGCCTCACGCAGTTCCTCGTCGAGCTGCGCGCGGTGATGCCTGCCCTCGTGATCGGCTCGGCGCTCGCCGGAGCCGTGCAGGTGCTGATCCCGCGCGACGTGCTGCTGGCGATCGGCTCGAACCCGGTGCTGTCGATCCTCGCGATGATGGCTCTCGCGATGACCGTCGCGATCTGCTCGAACGTCGACGCCTTCTTCGCGCTCTCGTTCGCCTCGACCTTCTCGTCGGGCGCGCTCGTGGCCTTCCTGCTCGTCGGCCCGCTGGTCGACGTGAAGATGCTCGCGCTGATGCGCACGACCTTCACCACCCGCACCCTCGTCGGCATCGTCGGCGTGGTCGTGTTCGCCGCCTTCGCGATCGGGATCGGGGTGAATGTCTTTGTCTGAGCACTCCGAGCACGCCTCTGAGCATGCCTCCTCCCGGGCCCGAGCCCTCGGCAGCCGCTGGCTGGGCATCGGCCTCGCCACCGTCATCTCGGTGGTCACTCTCGGGCTCGGTCTGACCGGGCGGCTGAACCTCTACATCAGCCCCGAATCGATCTGGTTCGCCTGCGCTGCAGCCGTCATCACCCTGGCCGGCGCGATCTGGTCGTGCACGCTGCCGCTCGGCGACGAGGGCGATCACGGTCATGACCACGGTGATGCCGATGATTCGCAAGCGCAGGCCGCGCCGCGCCGCTCGCTCGCCGTCGTCGGCACGGTG
>NZ_JAGGPD010000646.1 GCF_018613995.1 Microbacterium sp. ISL-103
GTCGCACTCGCGGCTGCGGTCGGCTGGCCGGTCGCGGCGGGGCGCCAGACGATCGAGACCCTGGTCGACGACGACGACGGCAAGGGGCAGGGTCCTCGTCGCGGCTGCGAGCTGCGCGAGGTCGGCGGCGGGTGGCGCCTCTACGTGCGGGAGGACCATGACGACGTGGTCGCCGAGTTCGTCGGCGGTCAGGCTCCTGCCCGTCTGTCGCAGGCAGCGCTCGAGACTCTCGCCGTGATCGCCTACAAGCAGCCGGTCACGCGCAGTCAGGTCGCGTCGATCCGCGCGGTCAACGTCGATTCGGTCGTGCGCACTCTGCTCGCACGCGGTCTCATCACCGAGCTGTTCGCGGACTCCGAGACCGGTGCGATCAACTACGGCACCACCGATGCACTGCTGCAGCATCTGGGCATCAACTCGCTCGATGACCTGCCGCCGATCTCTCCGCTGCTCGACGACGGCGCGGACGGCTTCGACGAGGGGACCATCCGGTGACCTCGGTTCGGCCCGCAGACCTACAGAATTCCAGTTTCGACGAAGGGACCATCCGATGAGCGGCTTCGAGACACCAGAGGGCATCCGCCTGCAGAAGGTGCTGTCGGCGGCAGGCGTGGCCTCCCGGCGAGTCATCGAGCAGTACATCGTCGAAGGACGCATCCGCGTGAACGGCGAGACCGTCACCGAGCTCGGCCGTCGCGTCGACCCTGAGACCGACCTCATCGACGTCGACGGCACGGCCGTGCAGCTCGATGTGTCGAAGCGCTACGTGATGCTGAACAAGCCGACCGGAGTGGTCAGCAGCATGCGCGATGAGAACGGTCGACCGGATCTGCGCGTCTTCACCGACGACTACGAGGAGCGCCTGTACAACGTCGGCAGGCTGGACGCGGAGACGAGCGGACTGCTGGTGCTGACGAACGACGGCGACCTCGCGCACGTGCTCGCTCACCCGTCCTTCGGCGTCACCAAGGTGTACATCGCCAAGGTCGAGGGCGAGGTGACCGCGCAGACGATCTCGAAGCTGACCAAGGGCATCGA
>NZ_JAGGPD010000647.1 GCF_018613995.1 Microbacterium sp. ISL-103
GCGCAACGAGGCCGACCTCGGCGGCTACAAGGACGTGCAGGTCGCGATCAAGGGATCCTCCACCGACCCCGCGCAGGGCGTCTGGGCGCACCTGAAATACGAGGGTGGCGTGCACCGGGTGCAGCGCGTGCCGGCGACCGAGTCGCAGGGGCGCATCCACACCTCGACGACCGGAGTGCTGGTGTTCCCCGAGGTCGACGAACCCGACGAGATCGCGATCAATCAGAACGACCTCAAGATCGACGTGTTCCGCTCGTCCGGCCCCGGTGGTCAGTCGGTGAACACGACGGACTCCGCCGTGCGCATCACCCATCTGCCCAGCGGCATCGTCGTGTCGATGCAGAACGAGAAGTCTCAGCTGCAGAACCGTGAAGCGGCGATGCGCGTCCTGCGCGCTCGACTGCTGGCGAAGCAGCAGGAAGAGCTGGATGCCGCGGCATCCGATGCGAGAAAGTCGCAGATCCGCGGCATGGACCGCTCCGAGCGGATCCGCACCTACAACTTCCCCGAGAACCGGATCGCCGACCACCGTACCGGTTTCAAGGCGTACAACCTCGACCAGGTGATGGACGGCGCACTCGAGCCGATCATCGAGAGCGCNNGAGAGCGCGATCCACGCCGACGAAGAGGCACGACTGGCCGCGGTGGGTTCGAACTCCTGAGCCCCGTGGTCCGCGTCCCGGCTCACGTGCGGGCGGCGTACCGGTGCTCGGGCCGTCCGGTGGCCCCGTAGCGCAGGCTCACCTCCACCACGGTCCTGGCCGCGAGCGCGGCGAGGTGGCGTTGCGCCGTGGCGCGCGAGATCCCGACGCGTTCGCCGACCTCGGCGGCTGAGGCCTCTCCGTCTCCGAGCGCGGCGAGCACCAGCTGCTCGGTCGCAGAGCGTGAGATCGACACAGGCTCTGCGGAGCCGTGCATGATCGCCAGCGCTCGATCCGTATCCTCCTGGCGCAGCGGTCGGTCACCGGCGAGGAGATTGCGGTATCTCGCGTACCTCTCGAGCAGCCCGGTCAGCGCTCGTCGGTCGAAGGGCTTCAGCAGGTATCCCACTGCGCCCGATCTCAGCGCCCGGCGCACCGTCGGGGCGTCGTCGGCGGCCGAGATGAGGATCGCGTCGATGCCCGCCTCCCGCACGAGCCCGATGCCGTCGCCGTCGGGCAGATAGACATCGGCCAGCAGCAGGTCGGGGCGAGTGGTGCGGATGCTCTCTCGTGCCTCGGCGAGGGATCGCACGGGCTCGAGGGCTGCGAATCCCGGCTGGTCGTCGACGATGGCCCTGTGCAGCTGTCCGACACGGAAATCGTCGTCGAGCACGAGGACGCGCAGGGGATCGGTCATCTGTTCTCCTTCGGGGGTGTCGCGGCATCCGAGACGGCGCCGTTGAGCCGGGCGGCGAACACGGCGCCGTGCTCGCCGCCGCCAGGGTCGATGATCCACAGGTCGCCGCCGCTTCGGCGCGCGATCTCCCTGGCGAGCGGGATTCCGATCCCGTGGCCGTGCACGGGATCGGACGCATCGTCGCCGGGTGGGCGCGGAGACATCGGATCGACATCGCCGAGCCCGGGGCCTGAGTCGGCGACCGTCACGACGAGTGCGTCACCGTCTCCGAACACCGCCACCTCGACCCAACGCGGGATCCGGTCTCCGGCCACGGACGCCGTCACGGCATTGTCGACGAGGTTGCCGAGCACAGCCGCCACGTCTTCGGGCTCCGCCACGCTGCCGATCAACTGGGTGTCATCGGCGATGCGCAGGGAGACTCCGCGTTCACCGGACTCGACGCCCTTGGCGCCGAGGAAGGAGCTCAGGAACGGATCGTGCACGAGGTCGAGACCCGAGACGGGGAACGCCACGGATCCTCTCTCGACGAGGTCGGCGAGGAACGCCCGCGCATCCGGGATCCGCTCGGCGTCGATGAGGCCGGCGGCCACGTGCATGCGATTGGCGAATTCGTGACGCTGCACGCGCAGCGCCGCGGTCATGGTCCTCACCGTCTCCAGCCGTTCCGTGAGTCCGATCAGATCCGTGCGATCACGGATGATGAGCACGTCGCCGAGCGCCCGTCCGTCGCGGATGACCGGTCGCGAATCGAGGTAGAGCACCCGCTCGTCGACGACCGCGGTCGATCGGGCGCGAGCACCCGTCGCGGTCTCGAGGACGACCGAGGGGAGCCCGAGGTCGCTCAGCGGCCTTCCGACCGGAGAGTCGAGCCCGAGCATGAGCAGTGCCGCCTCGTTGCTCACCCGCACGATGCCCGCGGTGTCGACGGCGAGCACGCCGTCGTCGACGCCGTTCAGCACCGCGGTCTGGTTCTGCACGAGAGCGACGAGCTCCTCCGGCTGCACTCCGAGGGTGAGGCGCTCCCATCGACGTCGGAGCAGCAGGAAGGTCAGCACGGCCAGGGCGAGCGCTCCCGCGGCGGTGAGACCGATCACGGCGAGCAGCGGGGGC
>NZ_JAGGPD010000648.1 GCF_018613995.1 Microbacterium sp. ISL-103
AGTTGCTCGGCGACGCTTGGGTCAGTGATGTCGTTGAGGACGGCGGCCCGGATGTGCGCCGCCTCCTCATCCGGTGAGGGCGAAAGCGAGGAGAGGACGCTCGCAGCAGTAGCGCGGTCCTCATCCGTGGCCCACTTCGCCCTAGACAGCTTCTCGATGAGGACGAGGCCTGCGGCGGACTCCCGCGCGTCGGTGCTGAGCGCCTGGGCGAGCGCTTGCTCGTAGCGGCGTGCCCATTCTTGTCGTGCAGCGTCAGCTTGCTGCGCGTGCCGTGTGATGAAGAAGCTCACCACCGACCAGGCGAGGCCGAGTCCTGCCACGCTCGCAGCGATGATGGCCGCGATGAGCGTAGCGGTGGTCTCGTCCATGGCCTCACGATAGCGCCGCAGTCCACGAGGGGCACGAGTACGAAGACAATGGCGCTGGGCGCGGCTGCGTCGACCGAGCGCTGAGAGGCACCGCGCATGGGGCATGCGAGTTGCCTCGAGGCCGCTCTCACCGATCTTCCAGGAACAACTATGTACTCGGCCGACACACACTCTTTCGCGCAGGACGACATCCTCGTTGCCGCGTGGGGGCGAGATCAGGGCAACATCGACTTCTATCAAGTGGTGCGGGCGACGCCGAAGACTCTCGTCGTGCGACGGCTCGGGTCGCGGATCACGAAGATCGTTGGTCCCACTCGGGCCATCGTCGTTCCGGTACCCGGGTCATTCCGGAGCGTGGGTCATCGCCGCTTCCTCATGCACGACGATGATGGCTGGTTCATCTCTGTGACCAGCTGGGAGCAGGCAAGGCGGTGGCATGGAGCGCCGCGGTTGTCGACGCGATACGCCTGACGGTTCTCACTTACGGACGAACGCAGGCAAGTCTGACAGGGGTGCCCAGGCATCCCGGTAGCCCGCGGCGGGCATCATCGGCACACCTCCGACGGTGAACGACGTCCCGGGCTTGCAGATCTCGAAGCCTCTGTCCTCGAACCACGAGAGTGCTCGCGTTTTCTCAGCGTCGATGCGCGTGACGAAGTAGCGGGCACTGAAGTCGCGGTACGCGTGAGCGGCGAGCGAGTTCAACAGCGTAGTCCCGTAGCCCCGTCCTCGGTACTTCGGGTCAACGGCGATGGCATCAATTGACTGGATCTGAGCGGTGACCGCGAGCCCCTCCACTCCATGCTGGCTAAGGAGCACATCGCCGACACCGCCGGCGTGCGCGGCGTAGGCAGCTCCGCGCACGGTGTCACCGTCGAGCATGACGCTGACGTGGCTGTCGAGGCGGTCGGGATGCACGG
>NZ_JAGGPD010000052.1 GCF_018613995.1 Microbacterium sp. ISL-103
GGCTCGCAGATGCCGGGGCCGAGGTCGTGCACGGTTCGTTCTTCGACACCCTGCAGGTGCGGGTGCCCGGTCGCGCGGCGGAGTTCGTGCAGCAGGCCCACGACGGCTTCGGCATCCTGCTGAGCGCGGCAGACGCCGATACGGTCGGGATCTCGGTCGACGAGACGACGACGGTCGCCGAGCTCCACCAGGTGGCTCAGGTGTTCGGGGGCGCGCAGAAGCGTGCGTTCGGATTCTTCGGATCGGGCTCGCACGGCACTCTTCCCGACGACCTGATCCGTCAGGACGACTACCTGACGCACCCGGTCTTCCACGCGCACCGCAGCGAGACCGCGATGATGCGCTATCTCAAGAGCCTGGCCGACCGCGACTACGCGCTCGACCGCGGCATGATCCCGCTCGGCTCCTGCACCATGAAGCTCAACGCCGCGACCGAGATGGCATCGATCACGTGGCCGGAGTTCGCGGGCATCCATCCGTTCGCGCCGGCATCGGACGTCGCGGGATACCTCGACCTGATCGACCAGCTCGAGGCGTGGCTCGCCGAGGTGACGGGATACGATGCCGTCTCGCTGCAGCCGAACGCGGGATCGCAGGGCGAGCTCGCCGGCCTGCTGGCGATCCGCGGATACCACCTCGCGAACGGTGACACGCAGCGCACGGTGTGCCTGATCCCGTCGTCCGCGCACGGCACGAACGCCGCTTCCGCAGTGCTCGCGGGCATGAAGGTCGTGGTCGTGGCCTGCGACGAGCTCGGCAACGTCGACCTCGGCGATCTTCGCGCCAAGATCGCCGCGCATGCCGACGAACTCTCGTCGCTGATGATCACCTACCCGTCGACGCACGGCGTCTACGAGCAGGACGTGGTCGAGATCACGACCGCGGTGCACGAGGCCGGCGGACAGGTGTACGTCGACGGGGCGAACCTCAACGCGCTGCTCGGCTACGCGCGCTTCGGCGACCTCGGCGGCGACGTCTCGCACCTCAATCTGCACAAGACCTTCGCCATTCCGCACGGCGGTGGCGGACCCGGCGTCGGTCCTGTGGCCGCGAAGGCGCACCTCGCTCCGTACCTGCCCTCGCACCCGCTGGCGCAGAAGGCCGAGCACGCGGGTGGGTTCGTCTTCGAGGGCGGCGCGGTCTCGGCCGCGCCCTACGGCTCGGCGGGCATCCTGCCGATCTCGTGGTCGTACGTGCGCATGATGGGGGCGGACGGCCTCCGTCACGCGACCGCGGCCGCCGTTCTGTCGGCGAACTACATCGCGGCTCGGCTGGGCGAACACTACCCGGTGCTCTACGCGGGTGAAGACGGCCGTGTGGCGCACGAGTGCATCCTCGACCTGCGCCCTCTGAAGGAGGCGACCGGCATCACGGTCGACGACGTGGCCAAGCGTCTCATCGACTACGGCTTCCACGCGCCGACCATGTCGTTCCCGGTCGCGGGAACCCTGATGGTCGAGCCCACAGAGTCCGAGGACATCGACGAGATCGAGCGGTTCATCGAGGCGATGATCATGATCAAGGCCGAGGCGGATGCTGTCGCCGCAGGTCGCTGGCCCGCCGACGACAACCCGCTGGTGCACGCACCGCACACGGCGGTCTCGCTCATCTCGGGGGAGTGGAATCACGCGTACACCCGCGAGGACGCGGCCTATCCGGTGCACGCGCTGGTGGCCGGCAAGTACTGGCCGCCGGTGCGCCGTATCGACCAGGCCTATGGCGACCGCAACCTCGTATGCGCCTGCCCGCCGATCGAGGCGTTCGCCTGATCGGATGTCTGCCACGAGGCGGCGTCGCGTCCTTCCGGATGCGGCGCCGCTTCTCGTTTCCGTGCATTTCCGCATGTTTCCGCGATATTACGGTTCATCACCACTCAGTAACGGTTCATTAGCCGAGTGCGATGTGTGGTGAACGCCGGGTTACAGTCAACTATCCCTACGCGCTCGATGATGTGCGCGCAGTCTGATGAATACCCGTCCACAGGAGGACACAAAGTGAAGCGCAACAAGATCGCCCTTGCGGGCACCGCGCTGTTCGCGATCGGCGCCCTGGCGCTCGCGGGCTGCGCGAGCGGTGGAGGCAACGAAGGCGATGGCGGATCCGGCGCAGCCGGCGACCCGGATGCCATCATCACCACGAACGGCTCGGAGCCGGAGAACCCGCTGATCCCCAGCAACACCAACGAGGTGGGTGGCGGAAAGATCCTCGACGAGATCTTCGCCGGTCTGATCTACTACGACGCCGACGGCAAGCCGGTCAACGACATGGCCGAAGAGATCACGACCGAGGACCCGCAGAACCTCACCGTGAAGCTCAAGGAGGGCATGACCTTCACCGATGGTGAAGAGGTCACCGCCGACAACTTCATCAAGGCGTGGAACGAGGGCGCGAAGCTCTCGAACGCACACCTCTCGAGCTACTTCTTCGAGGACATCGAGGGCTTCAGCTACGACGAGGACTCGGAGCTCACGGGCCTCGAGCAGGTCGATGACTACACCTTCACGATCGCGCTGAACAAGCCGGCCTCCGACTTCGCTCTGCGTCTCGGCTACTCGGCCTTCTACCCGCTCCCGGACGTCGCGTTCGAGGACATGGAAGCCTACGGTCAGAACCCGATCGGCAACGGTCCGTACATGATCGACGGCGAAGACGCATGGCAGCACGACGTGCAGATCGACCTCGTCCGCAACGATGACTACGAGGGCGGCCGCAAGGCAGCCAACGGCGGTCTGACGATCAAGTTCTACGCCACGCAGGAAGCGGCATACGCCGACCTGCAGGGTGGAGACGTCGACGTGATCGACGCGATCCCGACCGGCTCGCTCCCGGTCTTCGCCGATGAGCTCGGCGACCGCGCCGTGAACCAGCCGTCGGCTGTGTTCCAGTCGTTCACCATCGGTCAGTTCCTCCCGCACTTCAGCGGCGAAGAGGGCCAGCTGCGTCGTCAGGCGCTGTCGATGGCGATCAACCGCGAAGAGATCACCGAGACGATCTTCTCGGGCACCCGCACCCCGGCTGCCGACTTCACCTCGCCGGTCATCGCCGGCTGGTCCGACTCGGTTCCCGGTAGCGAGGTTCTCGAGTTCAACCCCGACGAGGCCAAGAAGCTGTGGGCCGAGGCCGACGCGATCTCGCCGTGGGACGGCGAGTTCAAGATCGCTTACAACTCCGATGGTGGGCACGACGCCTGGGTCGACGCAGTGTCGAACCAGATCAAGAACACGCTCGGCATCGAGGCATCGGGCGACCCGTACCCGACCTTCCAGGACCTTCGCACGAAGATCAACGACCGCAGCATCACCACGGCTGCGCGTTCGGGCTGGCAGGCCGACTACCCGGGTCTGTACAACTTCCTCGGACCGCTCTACGCCACGGGCGCCGGTTCCAACGACGGTGACTACACGAACCCCGAGTTCGACGAGCTCATCTCCGCGGGTATCAGCAACCCCGACGCCGACGCGCAGATCGAGGACTTCTCCAAGGCGCAGGAGGTCCTCTTCCAGGACCTGCCCGCGATCCCGCTGTGGTACTCGAACGTGACCGGTGGCTTCGGCGAGAGCGTCGACAACGTGACGTTCGGCTGGAACTCGGTTCCGCTGTACTACGAGATCACGAAGGCCGGCGAGTAAAGCCAGACGGCACTTCACCTGTGAGGCGGTGACGATTCTTTCGTCACCGCCTCACAGGCTTGTGTTCGCCTCGCTTTTCTCACCCCTCAAAGAAGGGACAAGCGGATGCTCGGTTACATTCTGAGACGTCTTCTGCAGGTGATCCCGGTCTTCTTCGGAGCCACCCTGCTCATTTACTTCCTCGTGTTCGCCATGCCCGGCGACCCGATCCTCGCCCTGTTCGGCGACAAGACCCCGAGCCCGGCCGTCATCGAGCAGCTGCGCGAGCAGTATCACCTGAACGATCCGTTCATCGTGCAGTACTGGTACTACATCACGGGCGTGTTCCAGGGCGATCTGGGAACGACCTACTCCGGCAGGCCCGTGTCGGCGGTCCTCGCCGCGACGCTCCCTGTCACCGGCCGCCTCGCCGTCATGGCGATCGCCATCGAGTTCGTGCTGGCGATCATCATCGGCACGATCTCGGCGCTGCG
>NZ_JAGGPD010000649.1 GCF_018613995.1 Microbacterium sp. ISL-103
GGCGTTCATGCCGGTGACGGCACCGCGTTCTCCCCAGCCGACGGATGCCTGCGCGGCGATGAGCGTCGGGGCGGCGCTCCATCCGAGACCGAACCCGAGCACGAACGCGACGGCGGCGATCGAGAACGGGTTGGGCCAGGGCGACACCGCAGCGAGCGCGATCGCCCCGATGGCGGTGATCGTCATGCCGGTGAGCGCGGTGCGTCGGAATCCGATGCGCATGTACAGACGCCCGGCGTTCGCGGCGGCGAGCGGCCAGCCGAGCGTGAGCGCGGCGACCGCCAAGCCGGAGAGAAGCGGGGCGATCCCGATCGACCCCTCGAGGTAGGCCGGCGCGAAGCTCGTCACACCGGTCATGAGCGCGCCGATGCCGAGCGACACGATCGTCGTGGTGAGGATGAGCGGGCGCGCAGCGAGTCGCAGATCGACGATCGGCTCGGCCGCGCGGCGCTCGACGACGCCGAACAGCACGAGCGCGAGTGTTCCGAGGCCGAAGCAGACGGCGCTGGGCACCGACACCCACGCCCAGGCGTTGCCACCCTCGAGCATGCCGAGGATGAGGCCGGTCAGACCGATCGTGAGCAGCACGGCGCCGGCATAGTCGATGCGATGCCGCTGGGTCTGCTTCTCTTCGTGATAACGCCGAAGCAGCATGTATGCGGCGAGCAGGCACAGCGGGATGTTGACCCAGAAGATCCATCGCCAGGCGTCGAGCTGAGCGAAGATGCCGCCCAGCGCGGGGCCGACGACAGAGGAGATCGCCCACACCGAGGCGATGTATCCCTGGACCTTGGCTCGTTCGGCGACCGTGTAGATGTCGCCGACGATCGTCATCGACATCGGAGCGACGGCACCGGCGCCGAGACCTTGGATGATGCGGAAGACGATCAGCGCGGTCATGCTCCATGCGAACCCCGAGAGCAGGGATCCGAGCAGGAACAGGACGATGCCGAGCAGGATGATCGGCTTGCGACCGACCGTGTCGGCGAAGCGGGAGTAGATCGGCACACTCACCGCCTGCGCGAGCAGGTAGACCGAGAACAGCCAGGGGAACTGCTGGTAGCTGCCGAGATCGCGGACGATGCTGGGCACCGCGGTCGCGAGGATCGTCGCATCGATCGCGATCAGACCGGTCGCGAGCATGAGTGCCCCGAGCACCGGGCCGCGCTCGGAGCGGAGCCCGATGGAGGCGCGGTCGATCGAGGCAGTCACTACAGGCACAAGCCGCGCACGCGCGGGACTATTCCGACCGGATGCTGCGAGGTACGCGCAGCCGGGTCACGACGAGCGCGTGGTCCCCGGCTCGTCGGTGTCGGGCTCGTCAGGTGTCTCTGCGTCGTAGAGCACCGGCCGATCGACCGTCTTGGTCACCTCGGCGGGGTCGACCACGAGGATCAGCATCGCGAGGAAGAGCAGGGTGACGATGAACGCACCACCGCCGACGACGAGTCCGAGGGCGATCGGAGTCAGCCCCTCGTAGGTGCCGTTGGCGATCGCGGTGTTGACCCGCGACGTGAACGCGCCGGTCGACACGAGCGTGTCGACCGCGGCG
>NZ_JAGGPD010000650.1:0-428 GCF_018613995.1 Microbacterium sp. ISL-103
GCTGCCCGACGAGCCGACCACGTTCCTCGACGTCGCGCACCAGGTCGAGGTCCTCGACCTGCTCACCGACCTGAGCGTCTCGCGCGGCACCACGATCGTCATGGTGCTGCACGACCTCAACCTCGCCGCACGCTACGCCGACGAGCTGGTCGCGATGAAGGAGGGCAGGGTGCACGCCACCGGCGCTCCGCAGGATGTCGTGACCGCGCAGCTCGTCGAAGAGGTCTTCGGCCTCGCGAACCAGATCACCATCGACCCGGTCTCGGGAAAGCCGATGGTCACCCCGATCGGAAGGCATCATGTCCGCTGAGACCACGACCGAACGCCCCACCTATGTGCTCGCCCGCGCCGAGGTGCGCGCGGTCGAACGGGTGTCGCCGAACTTCGTGCGGGTCACCTTCGGCGGCGATGACCTGTTCGAGTTCGGC
>NZ_JAGGPD010000650.1:625-1040 GCF_018613995.1 Microbacterium sp. ISL-103
CGTCGGGCCCCGGCGGGGCGTGCCCGCATCCGCTCATGGTGGTGCCGAGTACGAGCCGGGCACGGCGACGTCCGTCGTGCTCGCCGGCGACGAGACCGCGGCCCCTGCGATCGCGCGCATCCTCGAGGACGCCCCGAGCGACCTGCGAGGCTGCGCGTTCATCGAGGTGCCCACACCTGCCGACATCCTGCGCATCGATGCGCCCGCAGGCGTCGAGGTGCACTGGCTGCCCCGCGATGCGGGCGAACCCCACGGCGTGCGGCTGATCCCCGCGGTGCTCGAGTACCTGGGCGACGCAGACGCCGCCGACGAGATCGACGTGAAGGACATCGACACCGAGGACCTGCTCTGGGAGACCCCCGACTACGCGGGTCGCGGCGAGGAGATCGCGGTGGCGGATGCTCCGTCGGAGCGC
>NZ_JAGGPD010000651.1 GCF_018613995.1 Microbacterium sp. ISL-103
GACGATCAGCGGCACGTGCAGCACCGCGACGGCGTACGCGAGGCTCGCGACGATCGATTCGCCGATCACCTGTCCGGCGTTGCGCACCACGAACAGATCGCCGAGGCCGAGGTCGAAGATGATCTCGGCGGCGAGGCGCGAGTCCGAGCATCCGAACAGGGTGGCGACCGGATGCTGTGCTTCGGCCAGGTGCTTGCGTCGCGCGACGTCCTGGTTCGGGTGACGCGGTGCGTCGTCCACGAATCGCTGGTTGCCCTCCTGCATCTGCTTCCAGGCGGCGGCGGGAGTGAGCGCATGGGTCATCGGTTCTCCGAGAGGTCGCGGATCTGAGGGACGAGGGATTCGGCGAGTTCGCCGGTGGAGTCCGCGGATCGCGAACCGTAGAGCAGCAGGTAGTCCTCGCCCGCCTGGGTTCCGATCGCATAGGTGATGTTCTGCTTCGCGCCGGCGTCACCGAGCTCGTAGACGTCCCATTCCAGGCCGCCGATCGACGTGGTGTCGGTGGGGGCCGTGCCGTTCAGGCGCTGCGGCGCCCACGACGAATCCGTGTCGAATGCCTGCGCCATCTTGATGAACCCGCGCTCGTCCTCGGCGGAGGGCGCGAGCGTCACATCCCACACCGGTGTCGCGCCGCTGGTGAGGCCCGCCGCGTTGACCCGCCAGAAGTCGTCGAGGTCGGGGACGATGATGGGGCTGTCCATCGTCGATTCGACGTCGGCGGCGATGCCGGCGAGGTCGATGGTCGGGCTGTTCGCGGGCTCGCCGCGCGGAACCGCGAAGAAGATCACCGCGACGATCGCCAGGGTGGCGATGAGGGCGGCGACCAGGCTGCGAATGGTCTGGCTCGATCGATAGGCCTTGCTCGACGCCGCCTTGCGCGCAGCCGTCTCGGAAGGTGTCTCGGGTCGACCGAGTTCGGCGACGATCGGAGCGGGCTTGTCCACGACTCGTCCTCGTCTGAAGGATCGGATGCGGCGGAGCGCGCAGCCTCGAGCCTGCGCTTCGCGCCCAGCAGCCATTCCCCGCAACGGGCGGCGAGTGCTTCGCCGCGTTCCCACAGAGCCAGTGACTGCTCGAGCGTCGGCGCGCCCTGTTCGAGTTCGGAGACGACCTTCACGAGCTCATCTCGAGCGGCCTCGAACGACAGGGTGTCCACAGGGGTGTCGTTCAGCGCACTCACCCCTTCATCCTACGCGAGACGCAGGCGACCCTCAGCCGGTGCGGGGGGCTGTTCCTTCTGCGATCTCGCCCTCGGAACGGGCGGCGACCGAGCCGCGGTCGACGGTGATGGTCAGAGCGCTGCCGGCCGGTGCATCCGCGGCATCGCGAAGGATCACGCCGCCGTCGAGATGGGCGATGGCGTAGCCGCGGGCCAGCGTCGCGGCGGGGGAGAGCGCGCGCAGGGACGCTCGCAGTTCGCTGGTCGCGCGTCCGGCGGAATCGAGTCGCCGCGTGATCGTGTCGCGTCCACGCGAGAGCAGCAGCCAGACGTCCTGCGAGCGCGAGTCGATGATCGGGTCGGGCGATCGCAGTGCCGGGCGCGATCTCAGCTGCTCGAGCTGGGCGATGTCGTGCGACAACCGCTGCGTCAGCCTGGTCGTCGCTCGCGACCGCAGCTGGGCGATCAGCGCACGCTGCTCGCTGACGTCGGGCACGACGCGCTTCGCGGCATCCGTCGGCGTCGAGGCGCGCAGGTCGGCGACGTCGTCGAGCAGCGGACGGTCGTTCTCGTGTCCGATCGCGCTGACGACGGGAGTGGATGCGGCGGCGACGGCTCGTACGAGCCGTTCGTCGCTGAAGCCGAGAAGGGTCTGCGGGTCGCCACCGCCTCGGGCGATGACGATCACGTCGACGTCGGGGTCGGCGTCGAGCCTGGCGAGCGCGGCCAGAGTGTCGGGTACGCAGCGGTCGCCCTGCACAGCCGCGTACTCGGGGCGGAAACGCACCTGCGGCCAGCGAAGCTCGGCATTGCGGTGCACGTCCTTCTCGGCGTCGGACTTCTCGCCGGTGATCAGCCCGATCACATGCGGGAGGAACGGAAGGCGCTTCTTGCGGGAGGGATCGATCAGCCCCTCCTGTCGTAGCTGCAGGCGGAGCTTCTCGAGCCGTTCGAGCTGGTTGCCGA
>NZ_JAGGPD010000053.1 GCF_018613995.1 Microbacterium sp. ISL-103
GTGTTCGTCGCTCGCGACATGGGACGCGGTCGCGAGTACTCCGAGAAGGTCGCCGAGCGGGTGGACGCCGAGGTGCGCGCGCTGATCGAGCAGGCGCACAACGAGGCCTACGAGGTCATCAGCAACAACCGCGAGATCCTCGACCGTCTCGCCCTCGCGCTGCTCGAGGAGGAGACCCTCGACCACAACCAGATCGCCGAGATCTTCACCGAGGTGAAGAAGCTGCCCGAGCGTCCGCTCTGGCTCTCGAGCGAGGCGCGCCCCGTGTCGGAGCTGCCGCCGATCGAGGTGCCGAAGAAGGACGTCTCCCTCGCCGCATCGGTCGAGGCGCCGGCGTCGGCACCGCGCACTCAGTCGGGTTCGGCGGCTGGTGCCGGTCAGGCTCGACCTGCGACGGCCTGACCCGTGTCTGTCGACCGCGCACGTGTCGAGCGGCTCACGCGGGAACTGCTCGAAGCGATCGGAGAAGACCCCGATCGCCCCGGTCTGAAGCAGACGCCGACCCGAATGGGCGACCTGTACGCGGAGTTCTTCGCCGGCGTCGGCGAGGATGCTGCGGCTCCTCTCGCGCACACGATCAGCGTCGCGCGGGGCCCTGCCCCCGATACGCTTCCGTCCGGCGCGGTGCTGCTGCGTGACATCCGGTTCCGGTCGGTGTGCGAGCACCATCTGCTGCCGTTCGCGGGGCGCGCCCACATCGCCTATCTGCCGGGGGAGCAGGTGGTCGGCCTCGGAGCGCTCGTGCGTGTCGTCGAGATCCTCGCGGCTCGCCCGCAGGTGCAGGAGCGCCTCGGCGAGCAGATCGCCGACACGATCGCCGAGCACCTCGACACTCGCGGCGTGCTGGTCGTGCTCGACGCGAGCCACGGGTGCGTGACGATGCGCGGAGGCCGGCAGCCTGAGGCCTCGACTCTCACCATCGCTGCGCGCGGCCAGTACACCGAGCCGATCGCCCGCGCAGAGCTCATCGCTCTGATCGGGGCCTCGGGCGCGGGAGCGACGCACGGATGACCGGTATCTGGGGCATCGTCAACGTCACTCCCGATTCGTTCAGCGACGGCGGTCGATATCTCGAGGCCGATCGCGCCGTCGACCACGGACTGCAGCTGCGCGCCGACGGCGCCACAGTGCTCGACATCGGCGGTGAGTCGACCAGACCGGGTGCCGAGCGGGTCGGCCCCGGCGCCGAGCAGGAGCGCGTGCTGCCGGTGATCGAGCGTCTCGTCGCGGCAGGGGCGCCGGTGAGCATCGACACGGTCAACGCCTCGACGGCCGCTGCAGCCATCCGCGCCGGCGCGCGCATCGTCAACGACGTGTCGGGCGGACTCGCGGATCCGGAGATGCTCGCTGTCGTGGCCGAGTCGAGTGCGGACTACGCGATCGGGCACTGGCGCGGATTCTCCTCCGACATGTACGCGCGGGCCGAGTACCACCGCCCCGCGCGCGAGGTCGCGGGCGAGCTGCGCGAGCGGGTCGGTGCTGCGGCTGCCGCCGGGATCGCCCCCTCCCGCCTCATCGTCGACCCGGGCATCGGGTTCGCGAAGGCAGGAGCCCAGAACTGGGACGTTCTGCGGGGACTCGACGAGATCATCGCCCTCGGTCACCGAGTTCTGGTGGGGACTTCTCGAAAGCGGTTCCTCGCCGAGACGCTGCACAGGGCGAATGCGGATGCCGAGGTGTCGGAGGCGCGTCGTGACCTCGCCACCGCAGTGACCAGTGCACTGGCCGCACAGGCGGGGGCCTGGGCCGTTCGGGTGCACGATGTCTGCGCCACCCGCGACGCTCTTGCCATCGCCCACGCCTGGGAAGGTTGAACCATGGGATTCCTCGACGAGATCTGTCTGACCGGACTCACCGTCTTCGGTCGACACGGTGTGTACGAACACGAGCGGGAGGACGGTCAGGAGTTCACGATCGACCTTCGCCTGATGATGCCACTCGCGGCGGCCGCGGCATCCGACGATGTGACCGACACCGTGCACTACGGCGAACTCGCCGAGAAGGTGGCGGCCCTCGTCTCGGGCGAGCCGGTGAATCTGATCGAGACCCTCGCAGAGCGGATCGCCGACGTGGTGCTCGCCGACTCGCGGGTGCACTCGGTGTCGGTAACCGTGCACAAACCCCACGCCCCGATCGCTCTCACGTTCGCCGATGTCGCCGTGACCGTGAACCGGGCGCAGACGCATGCGGCGGGGGAGTGGTCGCGATGAGTCGGAATCTGGCGAACCCGCCCCACCCGCCCGGCCCCCGACCGGGGCGCGCGCCCGCTGTGGCCGTCGTCGCTTTCGGCGCGAACCTCGGTGACCGCGAGGGCACGATCCGGGCAGCGGCTGATCGCATCGCGCGGCTGCCGCTGGTCAGCGACGTGCGGCTGTCGTCCCTCATCGAGACGGTCGCGCTGCGTCTCGACGGGCCCGATCCGGATGCCCCCGGCTACGTCAATGCGGTCGCTGTCGTCACGACCCGCCTCGCCCCGTCGATCCTGCTCGGCATGCTGCACGCGATCGAAGACGAGTTCGGACGGGAGCGCCACGAACGCTGGGGCGACCGCACCCTCGACCTCGACCTGATCGCGTATGGCACCGAGGCATCCGACGACGAGCACCTGCAGCTGCCGCATCCTCGTGCGTTCGAGCGGCTGTTCGTGCTCGAGCCGTGGCTCGAGCTCGACGCCCGCGCCGTTCTGCCGGGCCACGGACCCGTCGCCGACCTCGTGGCAGCGCTTCATCGCAGGGAGCAGCGATGAAGCGCACGTCCCTCGGCCTGCTGGTCGTCCTCGCCGCGCTCGCGGGTGCCGCGGGCTTCGTGCTCGACCACATGCTGACGGCGATGGGTCGCACGACCTTCACTCCGTCGCTGCTGCTGCCGGTGCTGCTGCTCCTGATCGCGGCGGCCTCGATCGGCGTCGCCTGGCCGGTGCGCGCGAGCGTTCGCAGCGGCATCCGCATCGATCCGTTCCAGGCGACACGCGCGGTCACGCTCGCCCGCGCCTCGAGCCTGGTCGGCGCGATCATGGCGGGGTTCGGAGCGGGCCTGCTGGTGTTCCTCCTGACACGGCCGATCAATCCCCCGGTAGGGTCGACTGTGGCGATGCTGGCCTTGATCGCGAGCGCGATCGTGCTGGTGGTCGCCGCGCTCATCGCCGAACAGTTCTGCACCCTGCCGAAGGATCCTGATGACTCAGAACCCAGAGATCGAGCCGGGGACCCCGGCACCGCTTAGCTCGGCGGAGGTCACAGACCTCGCAGCCCTCGACCAGGGCACGTACTCGCAGCTGCGCACCGCGCGCAACGAGGCGAGGCTCGAGCTCGACGGCAGCTGGCACCAGATCTCGCCGCGCTATGTCGTGTCGCAGATCCTGCAGAACGTGATCTTCATCGCGTTCGTTCTGGCGATCGCGGTCGTGCTCGCGCTGGTTCTCGACCAGACGTGGGTCTGGATCCCGGCGGGGGTCATCGTCGTGATCACGCTGATCACGCTGATCATCCTGCCGCGCCAGGCCAAAGCCATCGGCTACATGCTGCGCGCCGACGACATCGTCTTCCGCAAGGGCATCCTCTGGCAGCGCATGATCGCCGTGCCCTACGGTCGCATGCAACTCGTCGACATCTCGCAGGGTCCGCTCGACCGCGCGTTCGGCGTCTCGCAGCTCAAGATGGTCACCGCCGCGGCGACCACGGGCGTGCAGATCCCCGGGCTCGCGCAGGCTGCCGCAGAGGCGCTGCGCGACACGCTGATCGAGGTCGCCGAGACCCGCCGGACGGGCCTGTGAGCGAGCAGCAGTTCCCGGCGCCGACCGGGGCGGGGGGCGCGCCGGCATCCGAGCGAGCGACCCTGGCCGATGGCGAGTGGCACCGGATGCATCCGCTCACCCCGCTGTTCAAAGGTGGGCTGGCGCTCATCATCATCGCGGGCATCGCGATCGCGAATCTCCGCGACCGTCTGATCGCCTGGTTCGTCGACCTCTTCACGCCCGAAGAGGCGCACTACGACGACTACAACGGGGGCGACCCCGTCGATTGGGTGCTCTCGAACAACCTGATCCTGGTGGTGCTGCTGAGCGTGCTCGCGCTCGTCGTGGTGCTGGTCGGAATCTTCTGGTTCGTCTGGCGATTCCAGCAGTTCCGGATCACCGGCGACCACGTCGAGGTGCGTAAAGGCATCGTCTTCCGTTCGCACCGCCGCGCGCCGCTCGATCGTGTGCAGGGCGTCAACCTCACGCGCCCGTTCCCTGCGCGCATCATCGGGCTCGCCAAGCTCGAGGTCGTCGGGGCCGGCACCGACTCGAACGTCGAGCTCGAGTACCTCGCGACCGGCCGCGCCGAGTCCGTGCGGTCCGACATCCTCCGTCTCGCATCCGGAGCGCGTGCCGCACGCCAGCCGGTGGCGGGCGCCGCTGTCGGCGGCCCGGCTGCGGCAGGAGCGGCCACCGGCGGCCCGGGAGCTGCTCGCGCCCAGCCCGTGGGGTCTGTGAACGAGGGCGTCAACGGTCTCATCGGCGGGGTCGACCTCGCCGACGTCGAGCCGGAGAGCGTCGGGAAGATCCCCACCGGTCGACTGATCGGATCGCAGCTGATCTCGAGCGTGCTCTGGTTCGTGTTCTTCGGCGTCATCTTCGGCATGGCGGTCGGCGGAGTCGCTATCGGCACTGCGCTCGACGGCGATCCGATCGGCGGATTCCTCGGTCTCGGGATCACCCTGGGCATCGCGATCCCGATGGTCATCGCGGTCGTCGGCATCACCTGGGCGCAGATCTCGAAGTCGCTGCGCTACTCGATCGCGCCGACGCCCGACGGGGTGCGCATCACCTACGGTCTGTTCACGACCGTCACCGAGACGCTGCCGCCCGGCCGCATCTTCGCCGTCGAGGTCACGCAGTCGCTGCTGTGGCGTCCCTTCGGCTGGTGGATGATCAGGATCAATCGCATGAGCGGCAAGAGCGCGGCCCAGCAGTCGTCGGGTTCCGCGCAGCAGTTCAACGTCGTGCTGCCGGTGGGAAAGCGCGCCGACGTCGAGCGGGTGCTCGCGCTGATCCTGCCGGATGCGCCGGTCTCCGACATCCCGCTCGTCTGGGAGCACGGCATCCTCGGGCCCGTCGACGGCGATCCGTATCGCACGATGCCGCGCCGCGCGTGGTGGCGGAGGCCGCTGTCGTGGAAGCGTCACGGCTACGTCCTGACCGAGTTCGGTCTGCTGCTGCGCCGGGGGATCCTCTGGCGCAAGCTGGCGATCTTCCCCCTCGCGCGACTGCAGGGGGTCTCGCTCTCACAGGGACCCATCGACCGCGCTCAGCGCGTCTCGGGCGCCCAGGTGCACTCGGTGCAGGGGCTCATCACCGGGTATCTCTCGGGCCTCGAACGCGACGATGCGCTCTTCCTTCTCGACGGTGTCAGCAGCGCCGCGGTCGCCGCAGCGGCGCGTGACCACACACACCGCTGGGGCGAGTACGTGACGGATGCCGACGGAGCGCAGGTTCCCGGCTACCCGACCGCGGCATCCGACCCTGCTCCTCCTGCTCCGCCGGTTGCGCCGCCTACTCCGCCGGTTGGGCCGCCTGCGCCGCCCGTTGGGCCGCCTGCTCCGCCGGTTGGGCCGCCTGCTCCGCCGGTTGGGCCGCCTGCGCCGCCGGTTGGGCCTCCTGCTCCGCCGGTTGCGCCTCCTGCTCCGCCGGTTGCGCCGCCTGCTCCGCCGGTTGCGCCGCCTGCGCCTCCGGTCGGGCCTCCTGCTCCGCCCGCGCCTCCGGTTCCGAACGGTGACTGATCCGTCGCGCCGTGACGGCCGGCTCGGGGTGGGCGTCATCGGCGCAGGGCGCGTCGGCCCCGTGGTCGGTGCGGCACTCGCCGGTGCGGGCCACGCGGTCACCGGAATCACGAGCGGGTCCGACGATGATCGAGCGTCGGCGGTGCTTCCCGACGTCCCGATCCTCGACGCACTCGAGGTCGTGCGCCGCAGCGAGCTGGTCATCATCGCTGTCCCGCACGACCAGCTCGCGTCGCTGGTCGCCGGGATCGCCGAGGTCGGCGGCTGGCAGCTCGGTCAGCTCGTGCTGCACACGGATCCGGGATACGGAATCGAGGTGCTCCGGCCGGCGGCCGAGAGCGGTGCGATCCCGCTCGCGGTGCATCCGGCCATCACCTTCACCGGCACGTCCATCGACCTTCGCCAGCTGCAGGCCGGATACGCCGCGGTGACGGCACCCGCCGCCGTGCTGCCCATCGCCCAGGCGCTCGCCGTGGAGATGGGATTGGAGCCGGTCGTCGTGGCCGAGGCCGACAGACCGGCATACGCCGACGCGATCCAGACGGCGACCGAGTTCTCGCGATCGATCATCGCGCAGTCCACCGCACGGCTCAGTGAGATCGGTGTGGAGAACCCGGGCGGCTTCCTCTCGGCCCTGGTGCAATCGACCGTCGAGCGAGCGCTGCGCGACGCGTCGAGCGATTCACCTCTGCTCTGACCGCCTCGAGCGCCTGCCCGTTCGCGCCCGACGGGCGATCGGTGCCCGCGTGATGTCAGCGACCGCCCGAGAAGCCGCCGCCGCCCCCGCCGCCCGAGAAGCCGCCGCCCATCGAGCCGCCCGCACCCGACGAGCCGCTCGCGCTCGGAGCGGAGTACGAGGCCGCCGCATGCGAGGTGGCGGCGAACGCGACGAACTGGCCGCGGACGAACGGGGCATTCGGGTCGCCGATCCACGACGCTCCGCGTCGCTCGTAGGCGTAGACGTTCTCGAGCACCGCGCCCCACTCGTCTTCCATGCCGAAGAGCATGGCGTAGGGGAGCAGGAGCTCGTAGACGACGATCACGTTCGCACTGCCGTCCTGTCGGCGTTCGGCGCCCGAGTACGACTGCAGCATCTGCAGTCGGTCGGCCTCGGCGACCCGGATGAACTCCTTCACGCCCATGAGGTACTCGTACTGGCGTGCGCCCTCGGTCGTGAGCACCGTGTGCTTCGAGAAGCTGTAGAAGCTCGAGAGCAGTACGAGGAAGACGCCGAACGAGATCGCGACGAACGCGGGAAGCGCCGTCACCCGACCGGCGATGATCCCCCACAGCCCGAGACCGAATCCGGCGAGCACGACGGCGATCGCGAACCACTGCACGACCATCGCCGCGCGACTGCGGGCCTTCGTCACGAGGCCGCGCGCGGTCGCCGCGTCGGCGCCGCTCTGGGTGAGGGCCTTCATGCGTGCAGCGAAGGTCTCGCTGGATGCCGGCAGCTCCGCCACGCCGTCGGCATCCGCACCCGCGAAGAGCGCGTCGATCGCCTCGACGTCGAGCGGGTCGGGGGTGCGTCCGCCGACGAGCCGTCGCAGGCGAGGCTGCTCGGCATCGGTGCCCTCTTCGATGCGCAGCGCGCCACGCACCGCGAGATGCACGATCTCGGCCGGGATCGCATCCTTGGATCCCGGAACGACGGACGCGGCGAGCAGTGGCGGCAGCGAATCCGGAACATCGTACTGAGCGACGACGATGCCGTCGGCCTTGCGGCGCGAGCGCTTGAACGCGGCCACGGCGAACCAGCTTCCGACCGAGAGTCCGAGGCCGCCCAGAGCCGCGATCGCCGGAACGGTGTCGGTCACGGGGTCGGGCTGGCGGGCCTGCGGCTGCGCTGCGGTTCCCGCATCGAGGCCGATGGCGACCGTGATGCCTTCGCCGGGTGAGAGCTCGTTCGCCTTCACGCTGAACTCTCCGCCGCCTGCCTCGTCGAGGTCGCACTCGTCGGTGGAACCCGAGACCCCGACGTAGCAGCGGGAGCTGCCGGTCAGTCGCTCGGTCATCGCGGGGTCGAACACCACGTCGGCGCGGAACGACTCGATGCCCTGGGTGCTGTCGAGCGGGAGCAGATCCCAGTAGAACTCGTCGACCCCGGAGTCGGCGGCGATGATGACGTCGCGCATCTCGTACTCGACGACGTAGGTCGTGAGGCCACGCACATAGTCGTCGTCGTTGCCGGTGAGGACGTAGAGGAGGCCGTCTTCCTCGTCGGTCTCGTAGGGCACGGCCGCGCCGTTCTCGTCGGTCACCGAGAGCACGTCGAGTTCGAGCCACGCGTTCTCGTAGGTGGTGGGCAGCCCCCGGACGATGCCTTTGTTCTGATCGACGTCGGGGAACCTCGCGGTCAGCGTCTCGGTGACATGCATGCGTGAGCGACCGTCGTCGTCGAGTCCGACTTCGAATCGGGTCTCCCACGACGCGTACGAGAAGTCGTCGACGTCACCGTCTGCGGTGAGAGCCGCAGCCTCCGAGGGCGCGGTGGAGTGTGAGGCAGCCGAGGCTCCGGCTGCCGGCGCGCACACCGATGCGATGACGAGGGCGAGCGTTGCGAGAGTGCGGGCGAGTCGTGTGGCTGCCATTCCTCGAGGCTACCGAGACTCGGCCGCAGGGTGCGGGAGCAGACCTCGGTAAACTGGAGTCGACTTTCCAAGGAGCCCACGAATGACTGACGCGTCTGCCGCGCCCGAGACGGCCACCGCCGCCACCGAAGAAGACGTCCACGAGCAGAAGGCCGTGCGTCTCGCGAAGCGCGAGCGTCTGATCGCCGATCGTGCGGATGCCGGCGGAGGAGCCTTCCCTGTCGGTGTGCCGGTGACGCATCAGATCCCTGCGCTGCGTGAGGAGTACGGCGACCTCGAGGCCGGTGCCGAGACCGGCGTCGTCGTCGGTGTGGCCGGCCGTGTCGTGTTCAGTCGAAACACCGGCAAGCTCTGCTTCGCGACGCTGCAGGCGGGCGACGGGTCGCGCATCCAGGCGATGATCTCGCTCGCGAACGTCGGAGAGCAGTCGCTCGCCGATTGGAAGGAGTACGTCGATCTGGGCGATCACGTCTTCGTGCACGGCGAGGTGATCTCGAGCCGCCGCGGCGAGCTGTCGATCATGGCCGACGGATGGGCGATCGCGTCGAAGGCGATCCTGCCCCTGCCGAACGCCTACTCCGAGCTCAGCGAAGAGGGGCGCGTGCGCAGCCGCTACCTCGACCTGATCGTCCGTGAGCAGGCCCGCAGCACCGTCCGCGCCAGGGCTGCGGTCAACGCGAGCCTGCGAGCGACGTTCGGCAGCCACGACTACCTCGAGGTCGAGACGCCGATGCTGCAGGTGCAGCACGGTGGTGCATCCGCCCGTCCGTTCGTCACACACTCCAACGCCTTCGACACCGAGCTCTACCTGCGCATCGCTCCCGAGCTCTACCTGAAGCGCGCCGTGGTCGGCGGCATCGAGCGCGTCTACGAGATCAACCGCAACTTCCGCAACGAGGGCGCGGACTCGACCCACAGCCCCGAGTTCGCGATGCTCGAGGCCTATCAGGCCTACGGCGACTACAACCAGATGGCAGCTCTCACCCAGGAGCTCGTGCAGCAGGCGGCGATCGCGGTCGCAGGCTCGACGACGGTGACCTGGGCTGACGGCACCGACTATGACCTCGGCGGCGAGTGGGACCGCATCTCGATGTACGAGTCGCTGTCTGCCGCATCCGGCCGCACGATCACCCCGACCGATTCGGTCGAGGACCTCATCGCGTTCGCCGAACAGAACGGTGTCGACCTTCCCGCGCAGGCCACGCACGGCAAGCTCGTCGAGGAACTGTGGGAGCACTTCGTGAAGGGCGACCTGGTGCGCCCCACCTTCGTGATGGACTTCCCCGTCGACACCTCGCCGCTCGTGCGCGAGCACCGCTCGATCGAGGGCGTCGTGGAGAAGTGGGACCTGTACATCCGCGGCTTCGAACTGGCCACCGGATACTCCGAGCTCGTCGACCCGGTCATCCAGCGCGAGCGTTTCGTCGAGCAGGCGAAGCTCGCAGCTCGCGGTGACGTCGAGGCCATGCCCGTCGACGAGGAGTTCCTGCGTGCTCTCGAGCACGGCATGCCGCCGTCCGGAGGCATGGGCATGGGCATCGACCGCCTCCTGATGGCCATCACCGGTCTCGGCATCCGCGAGACGATCCTCTTCCCCCTGGTCAAGTAGCGGCTGCAGCGCCGCGGCGGAACGCCCATTCGGGCAGCACCGCGGCGCTGATCAGGGTCTCGATCAGGGCGGCGAGGCCGTACTCGGGATCGATCTCTCTGACGAGGTCGAGATAGTGCGCCGCGTGGCTCGAGCGCCCAAGAGCCCAGGAGAGCCAGGCGGCGGCCGTGAGCGGCGCGGGCCTCGACGCCCTCGGCGCACGGGAGGCGGCGAAGCGGACGAGCGTCAACGCGAGTCGCAGGCGCTCGGGATCGGGGTCTGGCCCCCTGCCGAGGAAGACATCCCCGAGGTCGGCGGGGAAGCCCACGCCTGTGCCGGCGAACGCGAGCTGGGCGTCCAGCGTGCGGACCCCGCCCACGACGTCTGTCGCCCACTGCGTGAGAGCGACGTCGCGGAAGAGCGGTCGATCGAGGCACCAGAGCAGTGCGGCAGTGGCGAAGGCGGGAACGTCGTGCGGCGAGGCGAGCAGCGACTCGAAGAACGCGGGGAGGTCTTCGAGCAGGACCAACGCTGCGATCGCCTGCGGGTTCGCGATGTCGGGCAGCCCCCGCGCGCTGCTCGTCTCGAGCAGTTCCGTGAGCTCGGCCATCGCTCGCCCCACCCTCTCCTTCTCGGCGAGATCGACCTTCGCGAGTCCGGCCCCCGACAGGTGGTCGCCGGAGACGTCGCCGACTCCCGGCACGGGCGGTGCCTCGCGATCGAGTGCGCGGATGACCGGATCATCGTCGAGGTAGCTCGACCATCCGGCGGGCGACACGCACAGGGCATCGACGATGCGAAGGCCCACGGCGTCCGCCCGACCGAGGACCTCGTCGACCGCGACGGCGAGCGGCAGCACGAGCCCGTCGCGTGTCGGCTGAGGGTCGTCATCGGTATAGACCACGACGGCGACCGCGTCGGTGCCGTCGACCCGCGCGACGAGACCGATCGCGGCATCGGCGTAGTCGTCGAGTCCGACGTCGTCACGGGGGAGGTCGAGGCGCATCGCGCCACAGGTTCGCGAACCACGGAAGGGGAGGAGGACCAGGCTCTCGGTGGGCGTGAAGCCCGCGAGAGTGGGGACGATGCTGAGGAACTCAGCGGAGCCGGAGGCTCGGAGCACTGTTGTCATCCAGCGATCGTGGTCGCTGTCGGCTCTCCGCGGAGCGATTCCACAGCGGCCGGCGGAGATCCCCGCCGAACGGCCGCCTGTGGAGGGCGAGTGGTCGCGTACCATGGAGACATGGAGAACTTCTGGCTCGCGGCGGCATGGTCGATCATCCCGACCATCGGCGTGAGCGTCGTCTTCTTCTTCGTGCTCCGCGGGATCCTGCGGTTCGACCGCACCGAACGCAAGGTGCACGCGCGCATCGAGGCCGAGGAACGAGCCGCTCGCGGCCTGCCGCCGCGTCCCTGAGCAGCGTCCGACCCATCGGCTACTGTGTAGCCAGAGCACCGGCATCGGTGCCCACTGAGGCGCATCCCGTCGAAGTGCCGACCCGTCGAGAGGACGAGGTATGACACCCGACACCTGGGCATGGTGGATCGCGGCGTTCCTCGTCGCCCTCGATCTCACGATCCGCATCACGGCGATCATCATCATCCCGCGCAATCGTCGCCCCACCGCCGCGATGGCGTGGTTGCTCGCCGTGTTCTTCATCCCGTTCGTCGGCGTCTTCCTGTTCCTGCTGATCGGAAACCCGCGGCTGCCGCGCGCGCGTCGCCGCAAGCAGGACCAGATCAACGAGTACATCGCCGAGACCAGCGAGCATCTGCATTTCGGAACACTGCGCCCCGATGCGCCCAGCTGGTTCCCTCCCCTGGTCGAGATGAACCACCGCCTCGGCGCCCTGCCCATCTCGGGCGACAACGGGGCGCACCTGATCTCCGGGTACCAGGATTCGCTCGATGCGATGGCGGATGAGATCCGCAAGGCCCACGACTACGTGCACGTCGAGTTCTACATCCTGCAGTCGGATGCATCCACCGACAACTTCTTCCGCGCGATGGAAGAGGTCGCGGAGCGCGGGGTGCACGTCCGTGTGCTGCTCGACCACTGGGCGAACCGGTGGAAGCCGAAGTACCGCGCCACGATCACGCGGCTCAACCGGATGGGCGCCGACTGGCATCTCATGCTGCCCGTGCAGCCCCTCAAGGGCCGCATGCAGCGCCCCGATCTGCGCAATCACCGCAAGCTCCTCGTCGTCGACGGCAAGATCGCCTTCCTCGGTTCGCAGAACGTCACCGATTCGACCTACAACCTTCCGAAGAACATCAAGCGCGGCCTGCACTGGGTCGACCTGATGGTGCGCATCGACGGGCCCGTCGTGCTGAGCGTCAATGCGATCTTCCTCAGCGACTGGTACAGCGAGACCGATGAGGTGCTGCAGGAGATCGACATCTCGCACGCCGAGGCAGGATCCGGGGATCTCGACTGCCAGGTCGTGCCGTCGGGACCGGGTTTCGAGGTCGAGAACAACCTCCGCCTCTTCCTCGGACTCCTGTACGCGGCCAAGACGAAGATCATGATCGTGAGTCCGTACTTCGTGCCGGACGAGGCTCTGCTCCTGGCGGTGACCGCAGCGGTCGACCGGGGAGTGGCGGTCGAGCTGTTCGTCTCGGAACAGGGCGACCAGGCGATGGTCTACCACGCGCAGCGCAGCTACTACGAGGCGCTCCTCAAGGCAGGCGTGCGGATCTGGATGTACCGCAAGCCCTACATCCTGCACACCAAGAGCCTCACGATCGACGACCAGGTCGCCGTGATCGGCTCGAGCAACATGGACATGCGCTCGTTCGGTCTGAATCTCGAGGTCTCGATGCTGGTGCGCGGCGAGGAGTTCGTCTCCGAGATGCGCGCCGTCGAAGACGGCTACCGCTCGCTCAGCCGCGAGCTGACGCTCGAGGAGTGGATGCAGCAGCCGCTGCGGTCGACCGTGCTCGACAACCTGGCCCGTCTCACCTCGGCGTTGCAGTAGCGCTGCGAGGGGTGCCTCGCGCGAGAGCTCCCGATACCCTGTGTGCATGGCTTCCCCCACGCGCGTCATCGCTGCCACCCTGTCGGCTTTCGCCGCGGCCGTGCTCTTCGCCGGCTGCACGATCGGCCCCGGAGCCACAGCTCCCGAGTCGACGTCCGACCCGTCGAGCGGCCCGGGCCAGAGCTCGGACGATTCGGACGACCTCGAGGGCGCACTGCTCGACGACGGCCGCATGTTCGCCGTCATCACCTGGGGATCCTCCACCTGCGTGCCTCAGGTCGACCAGGTCGCGGCTGAGGGCCAGACCGTCTCGGTGACTCTCGTCGAACCCGCGCCCGAGGGCGAGGACGAACAGGCCTGCACCGCGGACATGTCTCCTCGCGCCAGCGTCGGGGCGCTGCCCGAGGGCGTCGATCCGACCAAGGAGGTCGCCCTGCAGGTGACCTACGGCGACGTCGTCGACGATGTGGAGCTCGACGGTGACGCGTCGTTCACCGGCACTCCCGGGACTTCGACCGAGTACGCGCCGACCGCAGGGTGGTTCGACGACGGCTCACTCGTCCTTCTCACCTGGGGCTCGTCGAGCTGCGCGCCCGTCGTCGAGAGCCTCGAGGCGTCCGGAGCGACAGGCACTGCGACCTTCGCGACGGATGACACCCAGGTGTGCACCATGGACATGGCCCCGCGTGCGACGATCCTCGACTTCGGTGAAGACTCGGTCGACGACGACGCGTTCACCCTGACGCTGGTCGGGGGCGGGCTCGAGGGAACCGTCGAGGTGCGCGGCTGACCCGACCATCCGGCGCACGCGGATGCAGCGCGGTCAGAGCGTCGCGACGGGGTGATCCGCAGGCAGCGCCAGCAGGAGCGCGCCCGGGTCGATGCGGCAGGTGATGCGCACTGCGGCGCCGAATTCGTCGCCGTCGAGTTCGATCGGCGTGGGCGATGACGATGCCGCCTCGGCGGCGGCCCCGCGGAAGTAGTGCACGGACGCGTCTCTGCCGCGCCGCTCGAGCACCCGTCGACCGGCGCGGGTGCGGCGCAGCACCGAGTTGTCCCACCAGATCTTGCGCCAGACCCCGAGCCACCCCCAGACGCCCGTGGGCTGGATCACCGCGACATCGAGGATCGCGTCGGTGACCGACGCATCGGGGATCAGCGCGATGCCGGCCGGAAGCAGGCCGCAGTTGGCGAAGAGGATGCTGTGCACCTTCGTCGAATGCAGGCGCCCGTCGTCGATCTGGAACACCGCCCGGAAAGGCTCCGCCGTCACGAGGGATCGCGCCGCGCCGTCGACGTAGGCGATCCAGCCGACCGACTTCTTCAGATCAGGACGCGTGTTGGCGATCATGTCGGCATCGAGCCCCATCCCGGCGAGGACCACGTAGGCGTGCTCCTCATGCTCGCCGTTCTCTCGCGTGAGCCGTGCCCAGCCGATGTCGATCGCGTGACGGAATTCACCGAGCGCCGCCCGGATCATCTCGTCGGGGTCGGCGAGTGGCAGGCCGATGTTGCGCGCCAGCAGGTTGCCCGTGCCGCTCGGCAGGATCGCGAGCGCGATGCCACTGCCTGCCATCGCCTCGGAGACCGCGCGCACCGTGCCGTCTCCGCCGGCGACGAGCACGACGTCGACACCGCGTTCCAGGGCCTGAGCAGTGGCGAGCTGACCCGGATCTTCGACGGTGGTCGGATAGAACGCGGGATGCTCCCACCCGGCCTCGCTCGACAGCGCGCGCACACGGGAGCGAAGATGCTTCTCGTCGACCTTGATCGGGTTGTACACGAGCGCCGCCTGTCGCCGGGCAGTGGCGCTCTTCGTCATGGCGCTACTCTAGCCCGGCGTCCGGGCCGTCCCGGCCGCGGCGGACGCGCCCGGGACGCACCATAGACTTGGTGGATGATCGAGCTTGCACTCCTCCGCGAGAATCCGGAGATCGTCCGCCGTTCTCAGGCCGCCCGTGGCAACGACCAGGGCACCGTCGACACCGCGCTCGAGGCTGACCGATCGCGTCGCGCGGCGCTCGCCGCCTTCGAAGAGCTGCGGGCCGAGCAGAACGCGTTCGGCAAGCAGGTCGCCAAGGCTCCCAAAGAGGAGAAGGCGGCCCTCGTCGCGCAGGTCAAAGACCTCGCCGAGCGGGTGAAGCAGGCGCAGCAGGCCGCCAATGAAGCGGCGGATGCCCTCGCCGCCGCACTCGGCCGCATCGAGAACGTCGTCGTCGACGGCGTTCCCGCCGGTGGCGAGGCCGACTTCGTCGAACTGCGCCGCGTGGGCGAGGTTCCGGTATTCGACTTCGAGCCCCGCGACCACCTCGAGCTCGGCGAGATCCTCGGCGCGATCGACATGGAGCGCGGCGCGAAGGTGTCGGGCGCTCGCTTCTACTTCCTTCGAGGCATCGGCGCCCGTCTCGAGATCGCCCTCATGAATCTCGCGCTCGACAAGGCTCTGCGCAACGGCTTCGTCCCGCTGATCACGCCCACCCTCGTGCGGCCCGAGATCATGCAGGGCACGGGGTTCCTCGGCGAGCACGCCGACGAGGTCTATCACCTCGACAAGGACGACGACCTCTACCTCGTCGGCACCAGCGAGGTCGCTCTCGCCGGGTACCACAAGGACGAGATCATCGACCTCGGAAAGGGCGCGCTGCGGTACGCCGGCTGGTCGACGTGCTACCGACGTGAGGCAGGATCCCACGGCAAGGACACCCGCGGCATCATCCGCGTGCACCAGTTCAACAAGCTCGAGATGTTCGTCTACACGAACCCGGAAGACGCGGTGCGCTTCGTCGAGGAGACGGGCGTCGACAGCCTCGCGATCGCCATCGGCACCTCGCACGGCCTCTACCCGAGCGACAAGAACCCCGAGCTGCGCCACGACCTGCTCGAACAGATCAAGGCCGCGGTCGGGATCCCGCTCGTGCTGCACGGCGGCTCATCGAACCCGGATGCGGAGCTGCGCCGCGCCGTCGAGCTGGGCGTGAACAAGATCAACATCTCGAGCGACATCAAGGTCTCGTACCACAACCGGATGCGCGAGATCCTCGGCACCGATCAGCGTCTGCGCGAGCCGAATGCGATCCAGCCCGGGGCGCTCGAGGCCATGAAGGCCACGGCTGCTGAGAAGATCGACCTGTTCGGTGCAGACGGCAAGGCATCGCTGTACTGAATCGGCGACCTCGGAAGGATGATCGGCGACGTGGACAGAACGCTCGTACTCGGACTCGGCGGCACCGTCGACTATGAGCTCACCTGGGATTCGTCGGTGTTCGACAGGCTGGCGCACGCGCACGGTGTGCGTCGGCACGAACTGACGACCACGGCGCCGATCACCGACGAACGCTCCCTGCTGGTGGCAGTGCTCGCGTTCGTCGCCTCCGGCGCGGGGGCGGAGCGATTCGTCGCCTCGTCGGAGGTGATCGAGGCGTTCGTGTCGCACTTCACCTACGCGGTCACGCTCGGCGGCACCGGGGTGCGGGCAGGGCTCGTGCTCGACGCCTTCGGCATTTCGAGCGTGCAGCACCTGGTCAGCATCGACGACAACGTGCGCCGGCTGCTGCCCGAGTCGATCTCGTACATCTGCTCGGCGACCGACGACACCCTCGACCCCCATCTCATCGTGCAGTATCCGGTGGGCGCGCACGTGCGACTGACCGACGGCGACGTCCTGTCGCCCGCTCCCAACCGCCTGATCTTCGCCAACGACCCGCCGAACCGGCGCATGCTGCTGGCAGCGGATCTGCCGGTGGCCCTGGCCGACGCAGGCGTCTTCCTCGTCTCGGGGTTCAACACGATGCAGGACCACGATCTGCTCGAACTCCGCCTCGCCGAGGTGCATCGCGCGATGCGGAGCCTCCCCTCCGACGCGCTCGGCTACTACGAGGACGCCGGCTTCTACACGCGGGACTTCGCCGAGACCGTACGCGCGCGACTCCTGCCGCAGATCGATGTCTACGGCATGAACGAAGACGAGCTGCAGGAGTACCTCGGCCGGTCGGTGAACCTGCTCGACACCGCCGACGTCGTCCGCGCACTCCGCGAGGTGCACATGATCATCCCCGCCCGCGCGCTCGTCGTGCACACCCGCTACTGGGCGATCGCGGTGGGGCCGGATGCCGCGCGGCACCGCGCCGCCCTCGACAGCGCGGTTCGCGTCGCGGCCACCCGCTATCGCGTCGGCGACGCTCTGACCGCCGCGGAGGTCGACAGCACCGCGACCATGACCCGGCACGGGGGAGGCGAGGCGCTCGTCGTCGCCGTCGAGGATGCGCTGGCGGATGCCCTGGGCATCGCGGCGTTCTCGCTCGACGTCGCCTCGCCGACGACCATCGGGCTCGGAGACACGTTCGTCGGGGGCTTCCTCGCCGGAACCGTGCGAGCGAAGGAGGACGCGTGAATCCCATTCCGCTGCCGTCGAATCGACCTGCCGAGCGGTTCTACCGCGGTGGTGCTCGCATCAGCGCCTTCCGCGGCGAGAGCGGTGGCGCACCGCGCGAACCCGAGGACTGGATCGGCTCGACCACCACGGTGAACGGAGAGCCGTCGCTGGGCCTCACGACCCTTCCCGACGGGCGAGTGCTGCGCGATGCCGTCGAGCAGGATCCACGCGCGTGGCTGGGTGCCGATCACGTCGCCCGCTGGGGCGCGGACACCCGTCTGCTGGTCAAACTGCTCGATGCGGGGCAGCGACTGCCGGTGCATGCGCACCCGCACGACGACTTCGCGGCCTCGCACCTCGGCCGCGCGCACGGCAAAGCCGAGGCCTGGTACATCCTGCAGGGCGGCACGGTGCACGTCGGTCTGCGAGAGGATTCGGATGCTGCCGAGCTCGCAGCGCTCGTGGCGGACCAGGACGTCGCGGCGCTGCTCGCCCTTCTGCACGAGGTGGAAGTGGCCCCCGGCGACGTCGTCTGGGTGCCGCCGGGAGAGCTGCACGCGATCGGCGCCGGCATCCTGCTTCTCGAGCTGCAGCAGCCGGAGGACCTCTCGATCCTGCTCGAGTGGCAGGACTTCGCGATCGACGGCGCCGCGGTCGGGCACCTGGGGCTCGGCTTCGACCTCGCGCTCGCCGCGGTGAACACGAAGGGCCGGTCAGACAGCGAGATCGGAGCGCTCGTGAGCACTGCTCCGGCATCCGGCTCGGTGTTCCCTGCCGCCGCCGACGAGTACTTCCGGCTCGAGCGCCTGCCGGTCGACGGGGCGGCCGTCATCGACCGGGGATTCTCGATCGTGATCGTGAGCGGGGGAGAGGTCGCGATCGACGGTCTCGACCACCGCGCGGGGTCCTCCCTGCTCGTTCCCCACGCCGCGGGAGCACTCGAGGTGACACGCGCGGGGGAGCTCCTCGTGGCGCGTCCTCCGGCACCCTGACCCGGAATCGACGCCGATCGCGCCCGGCTAGACTGGTGATATGCCCGAACCGAAAGTCGCCAGCTTTCCGGCGATCCGTGGTGCGCTGAAGTTCTACCAGATCGCGTCGATCATCACCGGAGTCATGCTGCTCCTGCTGCTCGCCGAGATGGTGCTGAAGTACACGCCGATCCACCTCGAACTCTTCGTCGGAGGGTCGGGCGGCCCCGTGTGGTTCGCCGGTGTCCTCGCCGGGCCCGACTGCCAGTGGTGGTCGCTCTTCGCCCCGTGGACCAACTCGTGCGAGATGACCTCGCTCGGCGACGGCTTCAACGTGTCGCTGTTCATCCTGGTCGCACACGGCTGGTTCTACGTCGTCTACCTCTTCGCGTGCTTCCGCATGTGGAGCCTGATGCGCTGGCCGTTCCCGCGTTTCATCCTGCTCGCCCTCGGTGGCGTGATCCCGCTCCTGTCGTTCTTCATGGAGACGATCGTCGCCCGAGAGGTCAAGACCTACCTCGCCACCCGGGAGGCCGCCGATGCCTCCGCCCCCGTCACAGAAGGTGTCCGTTGACCGAACAGTCCGAGACCCAGCAGCGCCCCGCACTCGTCGTCGATTTCGGCGCCCAGTACGCCCAGCTGATCGCCCGTCGTGTCCGTGAGGCCGGCGTCTACAGCGAGATCGTGCCGCACACCGCCACGGCCGCCGAGATCGCCGAGAAGAACCCCGTCGCGATCATCCTCTCGGGTGGTCCGTCGTCGGTCTACGAAGAGGGGGCACCGCGTCTGGACCCTGCCGTCTTCGACCTCGGTGTTCCCACGCTCGGCATCTGCTACGGCTTCCAGTACATGGCGCAGACCCTCGGCGGCGAGGTCGCGAACACCGGTCTGCGCGAATACGGCGCCACCGACGCTGTGATCTCGGGCGACGGCGGCACGCTGCTCGGCGGTCAGCCGGTCGAGCAGAACGTGTGGATGAGCCACGGAGACCAGGTCGCCAAGGCACCCGAGGGCTTCGACGTGCTCGCCACGACCGATGCGACCAAGGTCGCCGCGTTCGCCGACGAGAAGCGCGGCTTCTACGGCGTGCAGTGGCACCCCGAGGTCAAGCACTCCGACCACGGCCAGCGCGTGCTCGAGAACTTCCTGCACAAGGGCGCAGGACTCGCCTCCGACTGGAACAGCGACAACGTGATCGCCGAGCAGGTCGAGCGCATCCGCGAGCAGGTGGGCGATGCCCGGGTCATCTCCGCGCTCTCGGGCGGCGTCGACTCCGCCGTCTCGACCGCTCTCGTGCACAAGGCCATCGGCGACCAGCTCACCGCAGTGTTCGTCGACCACGGGCTGCTGCGCAAGGGCGAGCGCGAGCAGGTCGAGAAGGACTACGTCGAGTCCACCGGTGTCCGCCTGATCACGGTCGATGCGGCTGATGTCTTCCTCGGCCACCTCGCCGGCGTCACCGACCCCGAGGAGAAGCGCAAGATCATCGGGCGCGAGTTCATCCGCGCGTTCGAGAAGGTGCAGCTCGACCTCGTCGCCGAGGCGAAGGCGTCGGGTGGCGCTCCCGTGAAGTTCCTCGTGCAGGGCACGCTCTACCCCGACGTCGTCGAGTCGGGCGGTGGCGCGGGCACCGCGAACATCAAGTCGCACCACAACGTGGGCGGGCTTCCCGACGACCTCGACTTCGAGCTCATCGAGCCGCTGCGCGCCCTGTTCAAGGACGAGGTCCGCGCGATCGGCCGCGAGCTCGGCATTCCCGAGGCGATCGTGGGGCGTCAGCCGTTCCCCGGGCCCGGCCTCGGCATCCGCATCATCGGCGAGGTCACGCAGGACCGCCTCGAGATCCTCCGCGAGGCCGACGCGATCGCCCGGGAGGAGCTCACCAAGGCGGGCCTCGACCAGGACATCTGGCAGTGCCCCGTCGTGCTGCTCGCCGACGTGCGCTCGGTGGGCGTGCAGGGCGACGGTCGCACCTACGGTCATCCGATCGTGCTGCGTCCCGTCTCGAGCGAAGATGCGATGACCGCGGACTGGACGCGTCTGCCCTACGACGTGCTGTCGAAGATCTCGAACCGCATCACCAACGGCGTCCGCGATGTCAACCGCGTCGTGCTCGACGTGACGTCGAAGCCGCCGGGGACCATCGAGTGGGAGTGACGCAGGAGCTCCCACTCGCAGAGGCGCTGGTGGCACTCGACCGCGCCAGCGGGCGAGTGGGAGTGATCCCTCACCGGTGACATCGAACGGGCACGGACCATCACGGTCCGTGCCCGTTCGCGGTATTTCGGGCAGGATGAGCCTATGACCAGGGCGCGGACGAAAATCACTGTCATCGGTGCAGGAAGTGTGGGGGTGAGCGTGGCGTATGCGGCGCTGATCCGGGGGAGTGCGGCCGAGGTCGCGCTCTACGACATCGCCACCGAAAAAGTGGATGCCGAGGTGCTCGACCTCGCGCACGGCACCCAGTTCACCTCGGCGGCGGTGAGCGGTGGGTCCGACCTCTCGGTCGTCGACGGCAGCGACGTGATCGTGGTGACCGCAGGCGCCAAGCAGCAGCCGGGGCAGACCCGCATGGAGCTCTCGGGCATCAATGCGCGACTGCTCGAGAAGCTCATGCCGCAGCTCGTCGAGCGGGCTCCGAACGCGGTCTTCATCATCGTCACCAACCCCGCTGATGTCATGACCGTCGTCGCGCAGCGCGTCTCGGGGCTTCCGGTGCACCGCGTCTTCGGCTCGGGCACCGT
>NZ_JAGGPD010000652.1 GCF_018613995.1 Microbacterium sp. ISL-103
CGCAGCCGGGCAAGTACACGGTCGCGGTCGCGCAGGCCGACGGCGCCCAGGCGACCGCCACGGTCACCGTCACCCGCGCCGGCGGCATCATCGGCACCATCATCGACTGGCTGTGGGATCTCATCTCCGGCTGGTTCTGACACCGACAGGCGGTCTGACCGCCTGATGCACACGAAGGCCGCCGGGAAGTGATCCCGGCGGCCTTCGTCGTCGTGCGACGGCGCGGATTCAGGGCGTGACGACCTCGACCTCCGCCTGCGCGAGAGCCGAGGCGAATGTCGACGAGGGCGGAGCATCCGTGACGAGATAGTCGGCTCGATCGAGCGTCGTGACCTGTGCGAAGAGCCGCCTGCCGAACTTCGACGAGTCCGCGAGGATGGCGGTGCGGTCGGCGCGCTGGATCATCTCGGCCATCATGTTCGCGTCACCCATGTTCGACGTCGAGAACCCCGCTTCATCGATGGCGCCCACGGCGATCAGCGCGAGATCGCAGCGGATGTCGACCTCGGGGCCGCCCGGGGTCATCATGAAGGCGACGGGGCCCGTGGTGGCCTGGGTGATGGCCCTGACCGCGCCGCCGAAGACATACAGGTCACGGAATGCGGAGGGCGCGATCTCGGCGGGGATGCGCAGGTTGTTCGTCGCGATCGTCAGATCGCGGTGATTGCGCAGCGCCCGCGCGAGGGCGAGCGTCGTCGTGCCGGCGTTGAGCATCACCACCGCGCCGTCGTCGATCATCCCGGCCGCGAGGCGGGCGATCTTCTCCTTCTCCTCGGTCTGCAGTCGCAGGCGCACATCGAGCGCACGATCCTTGAACTGCCCCTCCGCGCTTACCGCGCCTCCGTGGGTGCGGATGACGACGCCTTCGCGGTCGAGCTGGTCGAGGTCGCGGCGGATCGTGTCGATCGAGACGTGGAAGTGCTCGGCGAGCCCGCCCACCGTCACCTCGCCGACCTGTTCGACGTAGGCGGCGAGATCGGCCTTCCGGCCCGCGGGGAGCCGGCGCTTGGGGGACGGTGGGGTTGCTTCCATGCACACATCTCTAGCACAGGTCCGCACAGAATCCCGCAGACATCGGCAGAAAGCGGCATCCCGTCGGGTGGTCGACCCATTCCGTCCTCTGCGGGAAAACAGGGCTACGATGACGAAATCTGTAGTTACAACTTGGCAAGAACGCAAAGATGCTCTTGACGTTCCCGCAAACTACGGCATAACATTGCTCAAAACCGCACGAACAAGCATCGAAGCGCGTATGCGGCACGATCTCGAAGAGGAGAAGTGATGATCACAGTGGGGAGTGGGCGACG
>NZ_JAGGPD010000653.1 GCF_018613995.1 Microbacterium sp. ISL-103
GGAAGATGAAGCCCACCCGGCGTCGACGCAGGAGCGTCAGGTCGAGATCGCCGAGGCCGGTGATCTCGGTGGCGCCGAGCCAGCTCCTCCCCTCGGTCGGGGTGTCGAGGCCGGCCATGATGTGCATGAGCGTGGACTTGCCGGATCCGGAGGGCCCCATGATCGCGGTGAACTGCCCGCGACGGATGCCGACGCTGACATCGTCCAGCGCGTGGACGGTGCCCTCGCCGGCGCCGTAGGTCTTCTTCAGTTGCTGGACGCGGGCTGCGAGCCCGAGGTCGCTGGTCGTGATCTCCATACCTTCGACGCTACGGAGCACCGGTGGGGTGCCGCGTCGCCCTGTCGGAGCATCCGCATACATCGCAAGGATGATCCGGCGGCGCCGCAGCGCATGTCAGGCGAGCCCGTGCTCGAACGCGAACACCACCAGCTGCACGCGGTCACGCAGAGACAGCTTGGTCAGGATGCGACTGATGTGCGTCTTCACCGTGGCTTCGCTGAGGTATTCGCGCGCCGCGATCTCGGAGTTCGACAGGCCCCGCGCGGCCAGCGCGAAGATCTCTCTCTCGCGGTCGGTGAGCGCCGAGAACTGCGGCGGCACCGGCTTCGGCGCCTCGGCGAAGTGCTCGAACAGCTCGCGGGTGGCGGATGCCGCGATGACGCTCGAGCCGGAGTGCACGGTGCGGATCGCGGCGAGCAGGAACTCGGGATCTGCGTCTTTGAGCAGGAAGCCGCTCGCGCCCTGGCGGATCGCACGTGCGGCCGCCTCGTCGAGGTCGAAGGTCGTCAACATGACGATGCGCGGCGGGTCGGGCTGCGCGAGGATCTCCGCCGTCGCCGTGAGACCGTCCATCACCGGCATCCGGATGTCCATCAGCACGACGTCCGGCTTGGTCGAGCGGACGAGCTCGATGGCCTGCCGCCCGTCTCCGGCTTCGCCGACGACGTCGAGGTCGGGCTGCGAGGCGAGCAGCATCCGCACCCCGGCACGGAACAGCGCCTGATCATCGACGAGGACGACCCTGATCATGCGATATCTCCGATCGGGAGCGACGCACTGACGACGAACTGCGCCCCCTGGCGCTCCGCCTGAAGGCTACCGCCGACGAGCTGGGCGCGTTCGCGCATGCCGATCACGCCGTGACCGCCGCCGACCTGCGCGTGTTCGCTGCCGACCGTGTTGCGCACCCGGATGTCGACGCGCTCGGGAAGCCAGGCGAGATGGACGTCGACAGCGCCGTCTCCGTGGCGGATGGCGTTCGTCAGCGCCTCCTGCAGGATCCGGTAGACGGCGAGCTGGATCGCTCCCGGCGGTTCGCCGGGAGGAGTCGGATCGACGGTGATGCGCGGCTCGATGCCCGCCTGCCGCACCTGGGCGAACAGGGCCTCGAGGTCGGCCAGAGTGGGCTGGGGGCCGTCGCCCTGGCGGTGACGCAGCTGCGTGAGCAGCAGCCGCACATCGCTCAGAGCTCCCCGCGCGGTCTGGGCGATGGTGCCCAGAGCCTCGGTGGCCATCTCGGGCCTCGCCGCAGCGGCGTACCTCGCCCCATCGGCCTGGGCGATGACCACGGCCAGCGAATGGGCCACGATGTCGTGCATGTCGCGCGCGATGCGGACGCGCTCCTGCTCCTCCGCGGCGAGCGACTCGGCCTGCAGCTGGGCAGACCGAGTGCGTCGAGCGCGCAGGACGACGCGCCAGAGCAGCCCGCAGACCCAGGCGAAGCCCAGCGCGAGCACCGAGACGACGAGGAGCAGAGTGCCGGTGGTCAGCTGGTCCCACCCGTTGGCGCCGGAGGCGACACCGGTGACGACCACCAGGTAGACCGCCGACACGAACGCGCCGAGAAGAGCCGAACCGAATCCCCACCACAGCACGACCCGGGATCCCCAGGCGGCGGTCGCGT
>NZ_JAGGPD010000054.1 GCF_018613995.1 Microbacterium sp. ISL-103
TCACGGACGTCGTGTATGCGGTCTTCGGGACGATTGAGATCTCGGCGGCTCCGGCGCTGTTGAGGTGGGGATCGTCGGCGCAGATCGCCACGACGATCCACTCTGTTGGATCCGACGTCGACAGGTTGAAGGACGCAGGCTCCCCTACGCGCGGAGACGAGTCCTGGATCATGAACTCCGTGTCCGAGGCGGCTCTTTCGTTCACCCAGCTGAGGGTCTTTCCCACGGCCTCACCGATCTCCACGGCGGATGCTCCCGAGCAGGCGGTTGCCGTCACCGCGAGAGTCATGGTGACGGCAACGGCAACTGAGACTCGGGCTACAGGCCGCACGAGATCGCTGAGCGGTAAGGGTTGTAAGCGGTCAGCGTTTGGCCTCGTGTTCTTGGCTATCGAGAGGCGAAGTCGAAGGGCTTCGCCGCGATTCTCTTGATCGCATTAGATACACATATGAGGACATAAGCAATATATATGAGGGCAGGTGCGTGAGCGCCGACTCAACACCGTCGGGAACGCGGATGAGGCCCGCCTCGCGTCCTCGTCGTTCTCGCGTCAGTTCGAACCTCGCGTGTGCGCGGGACGAGATCGGCATCCTTGTGGTCGCAGCGAGCTGATGGTGTTGGACGGCGATCTACCCGCGTAGATCGCTCACTCGAACCCGCCGCTCAACCGCCCGCGCATCCGCTGACTGCTCTCGTTCATCCCGATGATCTCGACCGTCTTGCCGAGGGCCGCGTACTTCGTCTCGATCGCATCCAGCGCGGCGACGGTCGACGCATCCCAGATGTGCGATCCGGCGAGGTCGATGACCACGTGCTGCGGATCCTCCGGGTACGAGAACAAGGTCGTCAGGTCGTTGCTCGACGCGAAGAACAGCTCCCCGTTCACGACATACGTCACGGAATCCCCGGCAGCAGAAACAGTCCGAGACACCGACACGAAGTGCGCGACCCTGCGCACGAACAGCACCGATGCGACGAGCACTCCGCCGACCACGCCGACCGCGAGGTTGTGCGTGATGAGCACCAGAACCACGGTCGCGACCATCACGAACGTCTCGCTCTTCGGCATCCGCTTCAGGGTCGACGGCTTGACGCTGTGCCAGTCGAAGGCTCCGATCGCGACCATGATCATCACCGCGACCAGGGCCGCCATGGGGATCGTGCTGACGAAATCGCCGAACACGACGACCAGCAGGAACAGGAAGAGCCCGGCGCAGAATGTCGAGATGCGCGTGCGGGCGCCCGAGGCCTTGACGCCGATCATCGTCTGGCCGATAACGGCGCATCCGCCCATTCCCCCGAAGGTCCCCGAGAGGATGTTCGCGACCCCCTGAGCCCACGACTCCCGCGTCTTGTTCGAGTGCGTGTCGGTGATCTCGTCGACGAGCTTCGCGGTGAGCAGCGACTCCATGAGCCCGACCAGTGCGACCCCGAGCGCGAACGGAGCGATGATCGTGAACGTCTCCCAGGTCAGAGGAACGTTCGGGATGAACAGCTCGGGCAGGCTCTTGGGCAGCTCGCCCTGGTCGCCGACGGTCGGCACGGTGATCGCGAACGTCAGCACCACAGCCGTCACGATGACCACCGACACGAGCGGCGCCGGCACGACCTTGGTGATCTTCGGCATCACGATCATCACGACGATTCCCAGCGCGACCAACGGATACACGAGCCACGGCGCATCGATCAGCTGCGGGAACTGCGAGCTGAACACGAAGATCGCCAGCGCGTTCACGAACCCGACCATGACGCTGCGCGGGATGAAGCGCATCAGCTTCGCCACGCCCAGCACCCCGAGGATCACCTGGAAGATGCCCGCGAGGATCACCGTCGCGATGAAGTAGTCCATCCCGTAGGTCGGCGCGACCGGTGCGATCACGAGCGCGACGGCTCCGGTCGCCGCGGTCACCATGGCCGGGCGCCCGCCGAGGAACGCGATCGACACCGCCATGATGAACGATGAGAACAGGCCCACCTTCGGATCCACGCCCGCGATCACCGAGAACGCGATCGCCTCGGGGATCAGCGCGAGCCCCACGACGAGACCGGCGAGCACCTCGCGCGTCAGCATGCGCGGGCTCTTCAGCGCTTCGAGCACCGTGGGATTCGCCCGATAACGGGCACGATCGTCGACCGCAGTTGCAGACATGGGGATGCTCCAGAGAAGGTGCCCGGGGGTGGGGCAGAACAGTTAAGGGTACGGCGGATGCTGTCGCACATCGTCCTTCCGAATCTGACGACCCCTGTTCGGTGTCGGTCGAGCGTCTCGTCTCGGGCAGCGTCGCGAGCCTCGGTCGACGATCAGCGCTGGGATGCGTCGGAGCAATATGCATATCTGGAATTGCCGTCAAGTCGCAGAAACGCAACCGTTTGCGCCCATGGTCTGGTCTCTCTGCTCCCAGATTTTGCGCGCACCCCGGTTCGGGCGGATACTCATCCCATCCGCGCCGCCCTCTCGGCCGGGGAATCGACATGCACAGCACCCTCGCTCTCACCCCTGAAACGACCATCGCCATCGTCGGCGCCGGCTGTCTCGGCGGCGTACTCGCACGGGCCCTGCGTGCAGCGGGCTTCCTCGTCGTCGGGCCCCTGCGCCGCGAAGACCGAGTTCCGGATGCCGACATCGCACTGCTCTGCGTTCCGGACTCCGCGATCGCGGCGGTGGCGTTCGCCGTGCGACCGCATGCGCGGCTCGTCGCCCACGTCTCGGGTGCGACGCCGCTCACCGATGTCGACTTCAGCCTCCACCCGCTGCAGACCTTCACCGGCGCCGAGTCGCCCGAGATCTTCCACGGCATCGGCGTGGCTATCGACGGCCGCACCCCCGAGGCGCTCGAGGTGGCCGAGCAGCTCGCGGGAGCGCTGGGCGCGAACCCGTTCCGCGTCGACGATGCCCACCGCGCGGAGTATCACGCCGCCGCATCCTTCGCCTCGAACTTCGTGCTCACCGTGCTCGACGCCGCCGAACACCTCGCGATGGATGCCGGAGTCGACCGCGCCCACCTCGCACCGCTCGTGCGCCAGACGGTCGACAACTGGGTGGCGTCCGGTGCAGCATCCGCTCTCACCGGGCCGATCGCACGCGGCGACGAAGCGACCGTGGCGCGGCAGCGCGCAGCATCCGCCGACTACCGAGACCTCTTCGACGCACTCGCCACCGCCACCCGCGCGGTCGCCGACAGAAAGCCCCGGTCATGAGAATCCTCCGCACGATCGCCGAGGTGCGAGCCGCGGTCCGCGAAGCCAAGGCGGAGGGCCGATCCGTCGGGCTCGTCCCCACAATGGGCGCCTTCCACGACGGCCACCTCTCGCTCATGCGCGCGGCGCGCGAGCAGAACGACCTCGTCGTCGTCTCGCTCTTCGTCAATCCGACCCAGTTCGCCGCGAACGAAGACCTCAGCACCTATCCGCGCGATGAGGCCCGCGACGCCGCGCTCGCCGAGGCGGCCGGCGTCGACATCCTCTTCGCACCCGAGCCCGCCGAGATCTACCCCGACGGGTTCGCCACGAACATCCACGTCGCCGGCATCACCGAGGTGCTCGACGGCGCGAGCCGCGGGCCCCACCACTTCGACGGCGTCGCCACCGTCGTCACCAAGCTCTTCGGCATCGTGCAGCCCGATGTCGCCTACTTCGGGCAGAAGGATGCGCAGCAGGTGCTCGTCGTCCGACGGGTCGTGCGCGACCTGAACCTCGACGTGCGCATCGAAGCCTGCCCCATCGTGCGCGAACCGGATGGGCTCGCCATGAGCTCGCGCAATGTCTACCTCGACGCGGATGCTCGTGCCCAGGCGACCGCGCTCAACCGCGCCCTCGACGCCGCCGTCGCGGCGCACGAATCGGGGGAGAGCGTCCTGTCTGCAGCTCAAGCTGTTCTCGACGAGGCGAGGATCGCCGCCGAGTATCTGGAACTCCGGGATGCCGAGACTCTGCAGCCCGTTGCTCACGTCGACCGCGACGCCCTGCTGCTCGTCGCCGCCCGTGTCGGCGCCGCCCGACTGATCGACAACCGCCTGCTGAGAGGGTCCACGCCATGAGCGCCCATGCTGCCCCGACGAAGCGCCTGACCCTGCGCGATCTGGCTGTCAAGAAGGATTCCGGCGAGCCGATCGTCATGGTCACGGCCTACGACTTCCCGAGTGCGCAGATCGTCGAGGAGGCCGGCGTCGACATGGTGCTCGTCGGCGACTCGGCCGCGATGACCGTGCTCGGCTACGACAGCACCGTGCCCGTCACGATCGACGAGATGCTCATGCTCACGAAGGCCGTGCGACGCGGACTCACGAAGCCTCTGCTCGTGGGCGACCTGCCCTTCGGATCGTACGAGGCGTCAGACGCGCTCGCCCTCGCGACCGCGCAGCGCTTCATCAAAGAGGCGGGCGTCGACCTGATCAAGATCGAACGAGGCGGCACGACGGTCGACCGTGCTCGGGCGCTCGTGAATGCCGGCATCCCGGTGGTGGGGCATGTCGGGCTGACCCCGCAGACGGCGACCTCGCTCGGGGGATATCGCGCCCAGGGACGCACCGCCGACGCTGCACTCGCCGTGATCGACGATGCTCTCGCGCTGCAGGATGCCGGAGTCTCGCTGCTCGTCATCGAGGCCGTGCCGTCAGAGGTCACCGCGGCGCTCGCGCCCCTGCTGCGCATTCCGCTGATCGGCATCGGAGCCGGATCGGATGCCGACGGCCAGGTGCTCGTCTTCCACGACCTGCTCGGCATCTACGCCGGCGGCGCCGCCAAGTTCGTCAAGCGCTATGCCGATGTGCGGGGCGTCTCGGTCACCGGGGTGCAGGCGTATGCCGATGAGGTGCGGAGTGGGGCGTATCCCGCGCCCGAGCACGGCTACAGAATGCCCGAAGGCGAGGCCGCGCGGTTGCAGGAGCTGCTCGCGGGGCGGTAGGTCGCGACATCCGCATCCGCCCCGCATCCGCCTCCGCCTTCATCCGCCGCATCCGCCCCCGCCCCCGTATCCGCCCCCGCCTCCGCCTCATCGTGTGCGCTAGCGAAGGAGAAATGCGCTTCCGAAGGAGAGAATCGCGGAATCTGGCCTTCGGAAGCGCAGATCTCCTTCGCAGTGTGCGCGGCAGGCTGCGCGACTCGCCCCTCACGCCTCCCAGCGAAGGATGTCGCCGGGCTGACACTCCAGGACTTCGCAGAGGGCGTCCAGGGTCGAGAACCGCACGGCCTTCGCCCGCCCGTTCTTCAGCACCGCCAGGTTGGTCGGTGTGATGCCGATGCGGTCGGCCAGCTCGCCGACGCCCATCTTGCGTCGCGCCATCATGACGTCGATGTCGACGACGACGGGCATCAGATCACCTCGTTGTCGAGCTCAGACCGCAGCGCCTGCGCTTCGACGTCGCGATCGATCGCCTGGCGCAGCAGCGCCTTCATCACCACGACGAGCAGCGCGATGCCGGCGAGCACGACTCCCGCTCCACCGGTGAGTGCGACCAGACCCGGAGCGGCGGGTCCGGGCGCGAGCAGTGCAGCGAGGATCCAGGTGAGTGCCGCAGCAACGAGGATCGCCCCGACGATCACATCGATGTATCGGAACGATGAGGTCGAGAAGATCGATCCGCGCCGCACCTTGGTCAGCAGCATCCAGACGCAGACGCCGAAGACCTGCAGCGTGACCACGCCGAGAACCACGATCGACACCAGCGCGATGCGTCCCCAGAGCTCTTGCGCACCGAGGTCGATCCACAGCAGCGGCACGATGAGCGCCTGCACGGCCACGGATCCGATCAGCGCCACCGCGATCACCACCTGCAGAACCAGGATCGTCGACTTCGCCATGACTCCGCCTCTCGTCGAATAACAGTAGGAATCTATCGTTAATCGTTCGATAGGGCAAGGTGGATGCGCGGGCTGCGCGCGTTCGGAAGGAGAACTCTCGCAACGAAGGAGGCTTTGCCGGCATCCGTCCTTCGGAGCGTGAGATCTCCTTCGCTGCCGGCGTGGAAACCGGTGCTTGGCATCCCGAGCGGGCAGTCCCGACGTGCGTGTGTGATCGCGACGTGCGCGTGCGATCCCGGCGTGCGCGTGCACCTGCGAAGGTGAAATGCGCCTGGCAAGGCCGGATTCCAGGAATTCGGCCTGGGGAGGTGCACTTCACCTTGCGAAGGGCGCCACACGGCGCGCCACAGAGAAGAGGGCGCGAGGCGGCCGCGACCCTATTCCGCCCGGCGAACCCGCAGCACCAGTGCGACCAGCGCGAGCGCGATGACGACGATCCCGTATCCGACGCACACGACTCCGAGCCCGAACACCCCGACCAGAGTGCCGGCGACGACGGCGGGCACCCCGAACGCGAGGTAGGCGAGCAGGTAGATCACGGCGAAGGTGTCGGCACGATCGGTGGCGGGAATGCGCGGGGCGAGCGAGGCGACCACTCCCGAGAAGGCGGTGCCGAAGCCCATGCCTGTGACCGCGGTCGCCGCGAGGTAGAAGGGGAGCGATGCGGCAGAGAGCGCCCAGAGCGACAGGGCCGTGCCCGCTGCGAGCGCCGCAGTGCCGAAGATCACCGAGGTGCGCGGCCGCCGGTTGCGGAAGGCGAACGCGGTGATCGCGCCGACCCCTGAGAGCATCGCGACCGCGAGGCCCTGCCAGACGTGCGCTTCGCCGCCGAGCTCGGTGCGCACGATGTTGGCGCCGAGTGAGAGGAAGAGTCCGCCGGTCGCCCACCCGGCGATGATCGCGGGTGCGCCGCGCCAGAAGTCCGAGCGGATGCCGGCCGGCACCGACAACCGGAAGCTCAGCGACCCCCAGGCTCCGGGTCGCAGCGGGGCGGTCTCGGGTGCGAGGAAGAAGAGCGCGGCGAGCACGAGGTAGATGACGGTGAGTGGCGCGAACACGTCGAGCAGCGGCTGACCGGTGACGTCGAGCGCGATGCCCGAGATGAGCGCTCCGAGGGCGAGGCCGATGCCGGGGCTGAGTGCGTTCCAGAGGGCGGCGACTCTCGAGCGTCCTCCGGGTGCGAGGTCGAGCGCGGCCGCCGACAGTGCGGCGATCAGCACGCCACTCGCGGCGCCCTGCAGGATTCGCGCGAGCACGAGGGTGGTGACCGTATCGGCATGCCAAGAACAGGAACAGGCTGACGGCGAGCAGCAGCAGTCCGCCGATCGCGACCGGGCGACGTCCGATGTGGTCGGAGAGCGAGCCCGCCGACAGGAGTGCCAGCAGCAGCGCGATCGCGTAGACCGCGAACACCGCGCTGATGACGATCGCGTCGAATCCGATCTCCGCGGCGAGCACCGGGTAGAACGGCGACGGTGCGCCCGCGCCCATCATCATC
>NZ_JAGGPD010000654.1 GCF_018613995.1 Microbacterium sp. ISL-103
GGGAGATCAGAAGGTGGAGAGCGACGACCGCGCGCTCCATCATCTGCAGAGCGTGATGACGACGAAGCTGCGCCGCGGCGAGCCGTTCCTCTTCACCTGGAGGGAGGAAGCCAGCATCGGCGGAGGTCGGAGCTCGGTCTGGATGCACCCCGGCTGCAACCTCGTCTTCAAGTACACCGGCGGCAAAGTCCCCGAGCTCAATCGGCACTGGATCGACGCGCTCGCGTTCACCGCGAATGCGCCGTCCGGACTTTAGCTGGTTCACGAACCCGAGAACGTGGGCGCAGAGCAGGGCCATGCCGTGGGCGTGAGTTGAGGATCGGATCCGAATGCCGTTCGATGCGACCCGCACTCGCCGAACGACCTGACCGTTGTCTTCCGCCGCCTGGCTGACACTCTGGATCCGGACTACGACGTCATCGACACCGTGGACCTCCCCGTCGAGGCCCCGACCCGCTTCACCCCTGAGGTCGACGCCGGCATCGTCCTCGCCGACGCCGAAGGGCGACTCCACGTGCTGGGCTCGACGAGTGAGCGCGCGAGCGATGTGGAGGAGGCGGAGCTCGGCATCCAGCAGGGCCCTTGCCTCGACAGCTTCCGGTCCGGGCGCGTGGTAGAGACACCCGATCTGCGGGCGAGCGCCGATCGCTGGCCCGAGTTCGCCCTTCTCGCGGTGCGACGCGGCCTTCGCGCCGGCTACGCGGTGCCGCTCTCGCTTCGCGATCAGCATCTCGGTGCGCTGAACCTCTTCTTCGACAGGGTCGGCATGCTCACCGACCAGGATGCGGCCGTCGCTCAGGCAGTCGGCGAGTTCGCCACGATCGGTCTAGTGCAGCATCGCACGCTCCGCGCACACGCCGACCGCACCGCGCAGCTTCGGCACGCCCTCGACAGCAGGATCGTGATCGAGCAGGCGAAGGGCGCGCTGTCGTTTCAGCGCAGCGTCTCCATCGATGATGCCTTCACCATCCTTCGACGACACGCGCGCTCTGTCGGTGTGCGCCTGCACGATGTCGCGCAGCAGATCGTCGACCGCCGACTCACCTTGTGAGCGAGTCCGTCACCGCCCTCCGCCTGCGCCCTCCGATTCCCCGCCTTCGGTGGGATCGATGATCTCCGCAGTCAGACAGACGCCGCCCGTGCTGCTGAGCGTCTGAGAGAGCTCCTCTATCCACCGACGGTTCAGCCTCGGCGCCTCCGTCTCGTCGAACACGAAGCGCAGCGGGATCGACGGATGCAGCCAGATGGTCGATCGACCGGGGGCCTCGCCGTCCTTGTGGATCCACGACAGGGTGAAGCTCTCGTTGCGGCGCAGCTTCGTCGTGACGACGATCTTGAGGTGAGCCAACGCCCGGTCCTCGATGAGGATCGGCGGCTGAGCGGCTCCGTAGAAGAGTCTTCCCATATATCAACGCTACGCGCGTGCGGCGCGAGATGGGAGGTGACTCTTGTCCGCTCGTCTGCCGTCAGATGCGCTGCACTGGCAGCTGCTCGTCGGCGAGCCCCGCGAGGAAGTCCGCCGACGGCGCGAAGAAGGTACAGCCGGTCGTCGCCGATGAGAAGTCCAGCAGCCGGTCGTACGCGCCGGGCGGGTCACCGATGAACATCTTCTCGAGCATCTTCTCGATGACCCACAGGTACCGGGAGTAGCCGATGAAGTAGGTGCCGAACGACGACGACCCCGGGCTCCCGAACGGCATGTTGTCGCGCAGGATGTCGTGCTCGACTCCGTCCACGACGATGGTGGCGAGGGTCTTGTGCGATTTCTGACCGACATCGGCATCGTCCAACTCGATGTTGTCCGCCTTCTTGCGACCGATGATGCTCTCCTGCTGCTCGGTCGTCAGCGTCTGCCACTGACCGAGGTCGTGCAGGTACTTCTGGATCACGACGTAGCTGCCCCCGACGTTGTCGCCGTCCTCCGCGCCCACGAGAGTCGAATCGGCCACGGCGTTCCCGACCGGATTCGCGGTGCCGTCGACGAAGCCGAGCAGGTCGCGGACGTCGAAGTAGCGGAACCCCGTGGTCTCGTCGATCACCGTCACGGCATCGCCGAGCGCACCGAGAAGCTGGCGCTCGAACTCGAACACGAGATCCCGACGGTTCGCGCGGATGTGGAACAGCAGGTCGCCGGGGGTGCTCGGCGCCGTGTGCACCGCGCCTCCGACCGTCACGAACGGGTGCAGCTCGGCCGGAGCATTCCGGGCCGTGAGCCTCGACCAGAGCGATGATGCGATGCCGACGGTGCACGACAGCTCGGCGTCGAGGTCGCGGAAGCCGACGTTCTTGACGATGTCGTCGATGCCGCTGATGACGTCTCGCGCCGTACCGGCCGCGTCCGTGCCGGGGCCGACCTCAAGTACCAGGAAGGTCGCGCTGGAGGTCAGAGGCGCGTCGACTTTCTGCGACTCGATGGGGACGCGGCGGGAGGGAGAGCTGCTCACGTTCTCGAACCTAGAGGATGACAGCGAGCCGCGCTTCGACGACTGTCGGAGGAAAAGACCGGTCGCACCGGGCACCCTTGAGCACGACGAGGAAACCGGACATCATGACCTCGACAGCACACCGACGACAGGAGGATCGCTCATGAGCGACGCCAGCGACTTCATCCGTGCGGACGTCTCCCCATCCGGACCCGGGTGCGCGGACTGCGAGAAGATCGGCTCCTGGTGGCTGCATCTGCGTCGGTGCGCCTTCTGCGGACACATCGGATGCTGCGATGACTCCTTGCACAAGCATGGGACCACGCACGCGCACACGAGCGGCCATCGAGTCATCCAGAGCTTCGAGCCCGGCGAGGACTGGTTCTGGGACTTCGGCACCGAGACCGCCTTCGACGGTCCCGCTCTGGCTCCCCCGCGGAGCCACCCGCTGACACAGACCACCCCCGGACCCGCTGAGCGGGTGCCGGCGGACTGGGAAGAGCAGCTCGCCGGGAACGCATGATCGCGCCCGCAGACGACAAGCAGCCTCTCCGCGTCGTCGCGGATGCCGATGGCCCGGATGCCTACGCCCTGCGCGACTATCTGACCCGCAGCGAGGTCCCGTTCCTCTCGATCGTGGTGCCGCCGGGATCCGCGTCTGCGGCAGGCGTCGACCTCGTCGGCAGGGCTCTGCCTCTCGTGATCCTGTCAGACGGCGCCATCCTCGAGGACCCGACCCCTGAGCAGGTCGCGGCGGCGCTGGGCTGGGTCAATCCGCCGTCCCGGTCGACGTACGACCTGATCATCCACGGTGCAGGTCCTGCCGGACTCTCGGCCGCGGTCTACGCGGCGTCGGAGGGTCTCTCCGTCGCGGTCGTCGAACGCGACGCCGTGGGCGGACAGGCGGGCTTCAGCAGCCTGATCGAGAACTATCTCGGCTTTCCCGGCGGAATCTCCGGGGCAGAGCTCGCCGAACGTGCACGCCGGCAGGCGGTCTCGTTCGGTGCCGACCTCGTGCTCATGCGTCACGG
>NZ_JAGGPD010000655.1 GCF_018613995.1 Microbacterium sp. ISL-103
GCCGGCAGACCGCGCTGTCACCGACAGACCTCGACATCGTCGAGGGATCATCGGTCGGCATCATCGGCGAGTCCGGATCGGGCAAGTCCACCCTCGTCCGACTGCTGCTGGGCCTGGACAGGCCGACGTCCGGCACCGTCGCGGTCGACGGCAGAGCAGTGGATGCCACGGCATCCGCCCGGTCCCTGCACTGGCTGCGCCGCCAGACCGGACTGGTGTTCCAAGACCCGTATGCGTCGCTCGACCCGCGTATGACCGCCGCGCAGATCATCCGAGAGCCGCTGTGGGCCCTCGGCATCGAGGGCGACCACCGCGCCAGGGTGCGCGAAGTGCTGGAGCAGGTGGGCCTCGAGCCCGAGATGGCAGACCGGTACCCGCACGAGTTCTCGGGCGGGCAGCGACAGCGCATCGCTCTCGCAAGGGCGATCGTGCACCGGCCGCGCATCCTCGTCGGCGACGAGCCGCTCTCTGCCCTCGATGTCACCGTGCGCGCGCAGATCCTCGAACTGCTCATAGAGCTGCGCCGCACGACCGACCTGACGCTCGTGCTCGTCTCGCACGACATCGGCGTGGTGCAGAACCTCTGCGACACCGTCGTCGTGATGAAGGACGGGAGCATCGTCGAGCGCGGCGCCACCTCGGACGTCCTTCTGCACCCCACGCAGGACTACACGAAGACCCTGCTGGCGGCGATCCCGGTCATACCCGCTCCCCCGCGATGACCGCGGCGGTCAGCGCGCAGAGCCGGTATGGAAGAACCGGCGCCGACGACTCGGACGCAGGGCGCGGCGCATGTAGACGGTGCCGAGGTCGCGGCCGAACTTGTGGCCGACTCTCCCCATGCGTCCCGCTTCGACGAATCCGAGCTTCGCGTGCAGACGAATCGAGGCGTCGGCCTTGGTGTCGCTGATCACGGCGACCATCTCGCGGATTCCCAGCTGCTCGCACGCGTCGATCAGGGCCTGCAGCAACGCGGCGCCGAGGCCTTTGCCTCCTGCGCCCGGACCGAGGTAGATCGAATCCTCGACCGTGTGACGGTAGGCGTTCTTTCCTGCCCACGGCTGCGCGAGGGCGTAGCCGATCACGACACCGGCGGGTGAGACCGCGACCAGGAACGGCAGGCCGAGCTTGCTCAGCAGCGCGAACTTCTCACGCCAGTACGGGATGCTGCTGCGCCGCTCGTCGAGCGTCACGACCGAGTTGCTGACGAAGTGGTTGTAGATCTCCCGCACGTAGGGGAGATCGCCCGACCGGGCCGGACGGATCGAGTAGGAGAACACGTCGGGTTCCGGCTGCGGGCGCAGATGGCGCGGCAGCACTCGGCGGCGATCACCGGGCTCGAACTGCATGCGATCAGCTTAGAGGGGGCCTCCCGTCGATGCGCCAGTCGATCGGGCTCGCCCCGAGCGTCTCGAGCATCTCGTTCGCCCGCGAGAACGGCCGGGACCCGAAGAATCCTCGGCGTGCGGAGAGCGGAGACGGGTGCGCAGAGGTGATCACCGGAGCATCTCCCAGCAGGGGCTGCAGGTTCGCGGCGTCCTTGCCCCAGAGGATCGCGACGAGCGGCTGGTCTCGTGCGACGAGTGCGCGGATCGCGAGCTCGGTCACCTGCTCCCACCCCCACCGGCGATGAGACCCGGCCTCCCCCGGGCGCACGGTCAGCACCCTGTTGAGCAGGAGCACTCCCTGGTCGCTCCACCCGGCCAGGTCGCCGTGCGGGGC
>NZ_JAGGPD010000656.1 GCF_018613995.1 Microbacterium sp. ISL-103
CCGGGGTCAGACGCTCGGTGATGATGTCGCGCAGCTTCTTGAGTTGTCGGGGCTGGTGCTCCCAGGCGAGCACCAGCCACAGGATCAGGATCCCCCGCATCGGCACGGACGCCGGCCTGCCTCCGTGAACTGGAGCATGTGCCTCCTGATCCCACTGAGCGAGTAGTTTCTGAATTCCGACACTGTCGATGAGCTTGGCGCACTGATGCACCATGCCAGTCGCGACAGGTTCGCGAGCTCGAGGGTTGAAAGGCATCCCCTCGAGGTCGGCATTGTCGTCGAGGAACAGTTCGTTCTTCTTCGGCTTGTCCGTTCTCATCGCGCTGCGCCCGTCATGCGAAGCGCCTCGTAGAACTGGTTGACCGGCATCGGGCGGACGAGGTTCATTGCGCGACGGAGCGAGTCAATGGACGTCATCCCCGATGCGGGCAGCAGCGCGGCGAGAGGTGTCCCGGCTTCGAGATGCGCGACGAGCCACGTCATCCGCAGGCGTGCCGCGGTGGGCTTCACGTCGCCCTTGGCGGTCCCGCGGACCTGATGCCCATCCACGAGGGCCTCGCCGACACGCCCGTCCGCCCTGTTCAAGAGATCCTGCGGACGAACCCCCATTCATTCCCCGCAACTGCGCTCGAAGCGTCCGCCGCGTCACGTGCTCGTATCGCCGAAGTGTGGGACGCGGTGCGCCCCGAGCTGCTAGCTCACGGGCACATGCACGTCGCAGCCGGAGGGAAGACCGAGGACGGCCGACGGGTCGCCAGCCTCGGACGCGACGGGCACGAGGGAAACTTGCGATCCTCGACATGGCCACGCTGAAGATGACGACACCGAGCCTCGCCATCATCCGGGGCATGACTGAGCGAGCCGACATCGACCGCGACCGGCGGATTCGCAATGTTGCCGAATCGCCGCACGAAGCGACATTGGACGGGCTCAAGCCCACGCCCCAGGCCTTGCGCGACTCACAGGACTGTGTCGACGGACGCGCACCCTCGACGAGGTACTCGAAGACGTTAGACGCCGCCGCACCCGCCGCCCTGAGAACAGGCAATGACCACAGAGGAGTCGAACCCGTGGGCCGAGATCGTCGGCCCCTGTTACACGGTGAGAAGCATGGCCCGCACCCTCGCGTGCACCGAGCTCGAGGGTATGGAGGCAGGCGACGATCTTCGTCTCCTCACGCTGCGCACCGAGGACGGCGTCCACCTCCTCCCGGTGTTCCAACTTGTCGGAGGCAAAGCGGCCACCGGGCTGCAGGAGGTTCCTCTCGCACTTCAGACCGGGGTGAATGATCCCCGGACCTGGGCGCAGTGGTTGAACGTCGCGCTGCCCGAAGCGGACCCACCCCGCAACATCACGCTGCTCTACGAAGGGCGCGTCGAGGAAGCACTACGTGACGCCCGCCATGACGCGTGGTCCTGGAGTTCATAAGTGCTCCTCACCACGAGTCAGAGATCGCTGACGTCTACTGCCTCCACTGCGTTCCCCCAGACCCAGCACCGGAACACCTGCTCCTCCGCCCGGAACTCGACGCCCGCGGCGAGAGGCGTGGACCGGAGGAGTTTCGCATCGACACGTATCGCTTCGGGCCTGAACCGGACCCACGCGCGCACAGGGACGAATGGATGGGGATAGATCGTGACGGGATGCTTACGCAGACCGAGTTCTCGGTCCGTCAGCGACTGGAGCGGTCCAGCGCGAGCGGCGGCCAGGATCGCACGGTGCTGCGCACGCATGTCGTAGTGTGCCGCCAAGCGCTTGCTCGACCCCATGCCGGCTCCTCTCTCCGGCCTGAAGTAACGCCAGCAATATTCGAACACATGTTCTATTCTTGATCCATGCGCTTCGCCATCGCTCCCCCTCCCGCCACCATATGGATGGTCGACGACATTCCCTCCAGGATGGTGTTCGCCGGGCGCCGCTGGCGGGTCTCCGATACCCCGACACGTTTGCGTGACTCGAACTGGTCCGCGCGGCAGGAGGTGCATCGCGGTCTCTACGGCTGGCGGTTCCAGGGGACCAACGAGGACGGCTACGCGATGGTGTTCGACGTCTTCAAGGCCGAGGATGGCTGGCACGTGCATCGGAGCTACGACTGATCTCGGTCGTCCCCGTCGTCTTGCTCGGGAGGCTCAGGGACGATGTGCAGGCCGGTCGGTGAGTTCGCTGTCGCCGTGAGCGCGTGTATCCATCGGGGGTTGACGCGGGTTCGTCCGGAGCCGTCGTACTTGAAGACCAGATCCGCGTGAGGGTGGATCCAGATCGTGGTCCGGCCTCCTCCGATGCTGGCGTCGTCTGTCCATGACAGGGCGAATGATTGCCCGAGGCGCAGCTTGGACACGATGGTGATCTGAGGGTGGGTGAGGGTTCGGTCATCGAGGGTCCTCTTCCGACCGTCATAGATGATTCTGTCGGTGGGTGACCTGCTTCGGGTGGTGGGGCCTGCTGGGGTTCGGGAGCCGCAGGCGCTAGTTCAGGCGTGTCAGGCCGTAGGACGTGTCCTA
>NZ_JAGGPD010000657.1 GCF_018613995.1 Microbacterium sp. ISL-103
GGCCAGTCGAGACCGGGCGAGATCGGAAGCCGCATGTCGGGTGGAGATGCCTGGGCGATCGTCGATCCGTCAATGAACTCGACCATCGAGTGGACGATCGACTGCGGATGCACGACGACCTCGATGTCGTCGTACGCGACGTCGAACAGCAGATGCGCCTCGATGACCTCGAGTCCCTTGTTCACGAGCGTCGAGGAGTTCGTGGTTACCATGCGGCCCATGTCCCAGGTGGGATGGGCGAGCGCCTCCTGAGGCGTGACGTCGAGCATCTCGTCTCGCGAGCGGCCGCGGAAGGGCCCTCCGGAAGCGGTGACCACGAGCCGGCGCACCTCGGCATGCGTGCCGCTGCGCAGCGCCTGCGCGATCGCGGAATGCTCGGAGTCGACTGGAACGATCTGGCCGGGCGCGGCTGCCGCGAGCACGAGTTCGCCCCCGACGATGAGCGACTCCTTGTTCGCGAGGGCGAGCGTCCGGCCGGCCTTCAGCGCGGCGAGCGTGGAGCCGAGGCCGATCGAGCCGGTGATCGCGTTGAGCACCACATCGGCCTCGACGTCGCGCACGAGCTGCTCCGCCTCGGCAGCGCCGAGAGCGGTGCTCTCGACCTGGAACTGCGCAGCCTGGTCGGCGAGCATCTGCGCGTTGGAGCCTGCGGCGAGGCCGACGAGTTCGAACCGACGCGGATTGGCGCGGATGACGTCGAGCGCCTGAGTGCCGATGGAGCCTGTGGAGCCGAGGACGATGATGCGACGCATGTCGCCAGCCTATGGCAAGGCCCCGGCTCCCCCGTGCTTACTGGGCCTGCTCGACAGGCGTGGTCGCGAGGATGTCCACGACGAACGTCAGGGTCTCGCCGACGAGGTCGTTGGCGTTGATCTCGCCCTCGCCGTAGCCGTCCTTCGGCGGCATGGTCACGATGACCTGCGAGCCGACCTTCTGACCCTCGAGAGCAGCCTTGAAGCCCGTCACGACCCCGCTCGTCTGGAACTGCGACGGCGCGGCATCCCGGCTCCAGCTGGAGTCGAACTCGCTGCCGTCCGACCACTTCACACCGCGGTACTGCACGGTGACGAGGTCACCGGCGCCGACCACAGCGCCGTCGCCCTGCTTGAGCTCAGCGACCTCGGTCTCGGTCGG
>NZ_JAGGPD010000055.1 GCF_018613995.1 Microbacterium sp. ISL-103
GACCAGTCGCCGCCGCCGGCGATCACGGTGCCGCGCAGCAGCGGACCGTCGACGGTGCCGCCGGTGATGGGGGTGAAGGCGAGCACCTCGTGCGGGCCGCGGCCGAGATGGATGTCGGTGGCGACGTCGACGCGGATCTCGAAGGCGTACTCGAGGATCGGCTCGGGCAGAGCGGTGGGATCGGTCAGGACAGGTCTACATCAAGGACGGGAAGGTGGATCGTGAGACCCTCGGGCCCACCGATCGTGAGGTGCTGCAGGTTCGATGCCGTCGGACCCCAGGCCCAGGGGTCGGCGCCCGTGCCGGTCTGCGGCACGAACTCGGGGTAGTCGCTGCTCGACACGTGCACGCGCAGGCGGTGGCCGGCGCGCAGCCGGTATCCGACCTGACCGAGGTCGAGGTCGAGCGTCGCGGGCTCTGTGGCATCGGTGACCTGACGCTGCCCGCGGGCGATGCGCAGCGCGGTGCCGTCTGGTGCGACGTCGAGGAGTCGGACGAACAGATCCATCACGGGGCCGTCCGAGCGGACGGTCGCGGTGGCGCTCACGGGGCCGGCAAGGTCGACATCGCTCGCGAGCGCAGAAGACGTGAAGACGAGCACGTCGTCGCGGGCGCCGATCGGGGCCTCATCGGGAAGCTCGAGGAGGAACGAGAAGGCATCCTCGGCGCTCGACGGAACGAGGTCGTCGGGGTCGTGGGTCCACGTCAGCTCGGTCGGCTGCGCTGCAGCATCCGTCTTCAGCTCTCCCTCGGCGGTCGCGACGAGTGCGAGGGTGCGGATGCCGGCGGGCGGCCACACCGCATCCGTTCGTTCTTCGTTCGTTCCGGCGAGATTCCACCGCACGGCGGGGATGTCGGCGGGAGCGCCGTTGCCGCGCAGGTACACCTCGAAGAACTCGAGCGTCGGATCGAGCGTGCGGGGGAGGAGCGCGCGGAGCTGCTCGTCGGTGCGCTCGGCGACGCGGTCGGCCGGGTCGCTGAGCAGCTCGTAGCCCTCGTGGTCGATCGATTCGATGCGGAGGTGGTGGTGCGCGGCCCACGCCGGGTTCTTCGCGATGTCGGCGACGTCGGCCCATGACAGGGGCGAGCAGTTGTCCCACCAGCCGATCGTCTGCAGCGCCGGCACCGAGCGGGCGGCGAAGGGCGAGCCGAGAGGGAAGCGGGGCAGGTGCACAGGGCGCGGGTACCACTGGTCGTACGAGATCGAGCGCTCGCCCGCTTCGACGAGGAACTCCTCGACCTGTGCCGCGAAGTCGCGTCGCGTCCAGTCGGGCTCCCACATGTAGGTGTCGTTGCCGTGGAAGTGGCTGACCGGGTAGAGGTACGTGATGGCCCACTCGACATCGGACGTGCGCTCGCCGGGTGTCTTGTGCACCGGCTCGCCGAGGCGAGTGCCGGTGACGCGGGGCGCGATCGCCTTGAGGGCGGGGTGCCCGCTCGCGGCGGCCGCCCACTGCGTGTAGCCGTAGTAGCTGTCGCCCCACATCGCCACCCGGCCGTTCGACCAGGGCTGCTGCACGATCCAGTCGAGGGTGTCCTCGCCGTCGCGCACCTCGTTGACGAAGAGCAGCGCCTCGCCCTCGGAGCGGAACTTGCCCCGTACATCCTGGGCGACGACGCGGTAGCCGTGAGCCATGAGGTACTCGGCGATCAGGGGGATGTAGGTGTAGCTGCCGCTCTTGTCATACGGCAGACGGATGAGGATGGTGTCGCCGGCGCTCTCGCCTCCGGCCGCGGGGAGGTAGACGTCGGCCGCGAGCAGCACTCCATCGCGCATCCGGACGCGGGCGGGGCGTGCGAGATCGCTCTCGGGCTCTGCCGGGATGCGGGTGTAGCTGGTCATGTCTCTCCCTCGTGACCTCGGCTGTGCGGGCGATCGCGCAGCTCGATGAATCACAACGTAAGTCCGCCCCAGTTAATAGTCAAGTCTGACTAGACTAAAAACTTGTAACATCTATGTATCCTGCTGATGCAGGGAAAAGGGGGGACCGATGGCACGTCCGACCGTGGCCGCAGAACGCCGCGACCAGATCATCGAAGCCACGTTGCAGACCGTGGCCGAACACGGCATCGCCGGTACGTCACTCGACCGCATCGCGGAAGCCGCAGGAATGTCGCGGGGGCACGTGCGCCACTTCGTCGGCAATCGCGATCAGCTGCTCGCCGACACCGCGCGGCACGTGTTCGCCGATGAGACCGGCACCCTGACGATCCTGCCGTCGACCCTGGTGACCTTCACCGACGCACTCGACTACCTGTTCGGCGAGGAGTTCACCCGATCAGACACCGAGAACGCGGTGGTCCTCGGGTTCGTCGAGCTCTCGCGCACCAACCCGCCGATCGCCGAGGTGCTCACCGAGTCGTACGGGCGCACGCGCACCACGCTGGCCGAACTCGCTGCAGCCGAGTACCCGAAGGCGGATGCGGCGACGTGCGAGCTCGTCGCCGACGGCACCCTCTCGGCCGCCCTCGGCAACGTCTTCATGGGCGACTTCAACCCCGACGAGGTGCGCACCGCACGGGTGCGCCGAGCCGTCGAGACGCTGCTCGCCGCGCTCTGAGATTCGGTGGCGGGCGAGGTTGTCGGCGTTCTCTGCCGTTGGGCCGGCCTCAAGCGCGGTCCCACTCCGGCAGTGGGTACTCGCTCAGGGGAGGCGGCGTAGCCAACATTGCGATCAGCGTCCCCAGCACGAGGGCCGCGCTCAGTCCCACGATGATCCGTTGGGAGCGGTGATGCTGATCGCAGCATCACCGGGGCCTCGCTGCGGGGTCATGGCGCGAGAGGATGGTTCGGTGCCGATCTCCTCCGACCGCTCGGATTGCTTCCTCCTGCCGGCCGCCGACGCTGCGGCGATCCGGACGAGCCCGGATCAGCTGCACCTCGTACCGCCCGACAGCGGCACCGACGCGTCGGCGATCATCGAGAGCCATCGGCGAGTGCGCGTCGCCCGTGGCAGGAGGGATGCGAGGGGGTGTCTCGTCCCGATCGCCGGCGGTCTCCTGCTCTCGGCCGTGGCCGTCGCGGTGGTCGCGGCGCTTCGGCTGCCGGTTCGAGACGCGGCCATCGCTGTCGCACTGCTGTTCGTCCTGGGTGCGCTGGTGACCGCGGTCATCGCTTCGCGCCGGATACCGGCCGCTCCCGCCGCGAAGCCCTTGCCGTCCGTGCTGATCCATCCCCTTGTGGCGGCTGGCGCCCCGGCGGATTTGCCCGCCCGTGACCTCGCGCTCGCGTCGCAGGTCTTCGACGAGCGAGATCGTGCCGAGGCCGATCTCCGGAAGGCCCGCGCCGACGCGCAGCTCACCGACGAGGAACGATATGTCTCCCCTGGCGACCGGTCGACCTGGTACTTCCGCCCGGAAGACCTGCCCGGCCTCGCGCGCACAGCAGACGACGCTCGTAGGCGGTCTCGTGATGTCGCCGGCAGGCTCGGTATCGTCCTCGATGCGGACCGTACGTAGCTGATGGTGGCGAACGCGAAGATGGTGGTCGATCCGGCTTCACCGTCTCCGTCGTGCACCGATATGTTGGGTGATCGGAACGAGCTCGCCGACGGAAGGCACAACCTCATGCGCGTCACCCCTCGGGTCTGGATCGGCCTCGCGATCTATGTCGGCTACGTCGCGGTCATCTTCGTCGTGTCGAAACTGAGCGGGGTGGCGTACACCGAGATCGGCACCTCGGCCGAGTTCACCTGGCGAGGAGCGGTGCTCGACCTCGCGGTCGGCGCCGTGCTGCTTGCCATCACGACGTGGCTTCTGGGGTGGTGGAGGCCCGCGCTCTTCGAGCGCAGGCGCTCGCACCACAAGTGGCCGATCTTCGTGCCCGCGATCATGCTCGTCGTCGCGGTGGCTAACCTCTTCAACACCGACTGGTCGAAGTTCGACGCCTCATTCCTGCTGTCACTGCTCGCCCTCGGGCTCGCCGTCGGATTCTGCGAAGAGCTGATGTCGCGAGGACTCCTGCTCACCGCCCTCCGCTCACGCCTCTCCGAGGTGTGGGTGTGGCTGCTCACCTCCGCCCTCTTCGGCGGAATGCACATCATCAACGCTGCACTCGGAGCCCCCGTCGTGCCGACCCTCGGACAGGTCGTGATCGCCGCAATTTCGGGTACGTGCTTCTACATCGTGCGTCGGGTGACCGGGTCGCTCATCTGGGCCATGGCGCTGCACGGGCTCTGGGATGTCTCGGTGTTCGCGGTCGGCTTCGCCCCGCTCGGCACCGCATGGGCCGCGTTCCTGACCCCGGTGATCGGAATCCTGGCTGTGGCGGTCGTCTACTGGGTGATCAAGGGTGCGGATGAGAAGCCGGTCGTTGCGGCGACGGCGGAGGCGCCAGCGAGCGCCTGAGGTCCGGGTTCTCCGTCGCCCCTGCCGGATCAACCACGCTCGCTCGCTTCCCGCAACGGCGCCGGAGAACGTGGCCGTCCGACCGGTACGCGGTCGTCGCCGTCGTCCAGCGCGATGCGCAGACGTCGTCTGGCTTCGGAGAGTCGGGAGCGTGCGGTCGATGGGTTGATCCCGAGGACGCGTGCTGCCTCGTGCGAGCGCAGCCCGTCCCAGTAGATCAGTCGCACGAGTTCCGCCGCGTCGGGATCGAGCGTCGCGATGGCCGCCCGCACGTCGAGCGCCTCGTCTGTATCGGCCGGCAGAGGCGAGCGAGGCATCGACGACTCGATTCTGTCGTCGGCGTTCTTGCGGCGCATGACTGCTCGCCGTGAGTTCATCAGCACGTTCCGCGCGACCCCGAAAAGCCAGAGTCGGGCGTCAGCCGGAGAGTCGGGTGTCTTGCGTCGACTCTTCCACGCAGTGAGCAGGAACTCGCCAAAGGCATCATCCGCATCAGCAGCGCTCCAGAGGCGGCGACGGAAGTAGCGAGCGAGATCCGTCTCGCTCGCGACCAGCGCGACTTCGAGGCGGGTGTCGGAGTCCTTCCTGGCACTCATCGGCAGGCGGTGCTCTCGGCGGAGATTGAGACCTCGTGGCCGACGCGCATCTCGTATCCGCGAGCGATGAGTTCGTCGAACGTCATCTCTGACGCGACGCTGAACATCGCCTGCATCCTGAGCTCGTCTTCGGTCTGCTTGCTGATCGCCGGGGCGTTCTCGTTGCTCGTGCGCGCTTCGGCGAGAACGTCAGCGATGTCGAGGCTCTGCAGTTCGATCGAGTTGAGAATCGTCTTGGCGTCCTGCACCATCGGGTCGTCTTCAGCCACCCCGTCCCATTCGATGCGCATCCCGACGAAGCAGTTCCCTCCGGCCGGCCGTTCGATGGTGAACGAGTTGTCTGCCATCCATCCCCACGGCGTCATGTGATCGCCCCCGGCGACTGCCATCGTTCCGCCGCCCAGCAGAAGAACGGAGGCCACGGCGCCCGCGATGCCGACGCGCGCCCGGCCTTGGCGCTTGCGCCCCTTCGCGAGCACAGCGGTTCGGCGCTCAGTCAGGTCGTTCGGGACGGTGACGATCGGCGCCGCTTCTCTCAGCAGCGCGTCCAGTTCGATCTCGTTCATTCTGACTCCCTCTCGATTGCCTTTGCCCTGAACATGTCCGCAGGGCGAGAAACTGTCCGAGATCGGGTCGAGAAGTGGATCGAAGCGCGCGTCAGGCGATGTAGATCTTGCGCAGCGTCTCGGTGACCGTCCACACGGTGCGCTGTCCCGCGGCCAGGCGCACGACCGACCCGGGGTCGACCTCGATCGCGGGCAGCGCCGGCTCGACGAACTCGATCCGGGCGTGGCCTGCGAGCACCACGAAGACCTCGTCGACCTCGACATCGGATGCCGTGCCCGGCGTCATCTCCCAGATGCCGACCTCGACCTCACCGAGCGTCGCGAGCGCATGCACCGCCGTCGTCGGGCGACCGATGACGACGTCATCCGCAGGCAGCGGTTCGTGCGCGAGCGGCAGCGCCGCGGCAGCCACTCCGGTTCCCGCAGTGAGCTCGCTCACGAATCGAACCCCATGCCGACGGCGTCCAGGGTCTTCAGGAACAGGTTGCGCTTGCCCTCGTTGTGATCGGCCTGGTTCATCGCCGCGCGCACGAGGTTGACGCCGATCGAGGCGACGGGCTCCGGCGGGAAGGGGATCGGCTTCTCACGCACCATGGCGAGCTCGGTGCGCTCGGTCGGCTCGCCAGACAGCTTGTCGAGCATGACGTCGGCGGCGAAGCGGGCGGCGCCGACGCCGAGGCCAGTGAACCCGGTCGCGTACGTCACGCGCCCCTTGCGTGCGGTGCCGAAGAACGCGCAGAACCGGCTCGACGAATCGATCGCCCCGGCCCAGCGGTGTGTGAACCTCAGGCCCTCGAGCTGCGGGAACGGCGTGAAGAAGTGCGAGGCGAGCTTGCGGTGACTCTCGGCGCGGTCCTCGTACTCGGGGCGCACCTTGCCGCCGAAATGGTAGACCGCGTCGTATCCGCCGAACAGGATGCGGTTGTCGGCCGTGAGTCGGTAGTAGTGGAACTGGTTGGCGCTGTCGGCGAGACCCTGGCGGTTCGACCACCCGATCGACGCCAGCTGCTCGTCGGTCAGCGGCTCGGTCATGAGCACGTAGTCATAGACCGGAACGGTCATGAGTCGGTTGCGCTTGAGCAGCGAGGGGAAGACGTTGGTGGCGAGAGCCACGGCATCCGCCCTGACCTGCCCGCCGTCGCGGGTGACGAGCGTGATCGCACTCGATCCCTCTCCGATGACCTCGCGCACGAGCGAGTGCTCGTAGATCTCGACCCCGAGTTCGACGGCGACGCGAGCGAGTTCGAGACCGAGCTTCGCAGGGTGCACGAGGGCGCATGCGTCGCGTTCCCACGCCCCGGCGAGGAACGTGTCGGAGTGCACCTCGGCCTGCACGGCCTCGCGGTCGAGGAACCCTTCCTCTTCGCGCAGCCATTCGACCTGGTGCGGCTCGACGGCGACGGCCAGCTGGCCGGTGCGTTCGAAGTCGACATCCATGTCGTACCTCTTCACGGTCTCTTCGATGCCGTCGAGGTTCTCGATGCCCAGCTTTTCGAGGCGCTCGATCTCGTCGGGCCAGCGGGTGAGGCCGTTCTCGTGTCCGTGCGTGAGGCTCGCCTCGCAGAATCCGCCGTTGCGGCCGGATGCCGCCCACGCGATGCGCGACGCCTCGAGCAGCACGACACGTCGCTGCGGATCGCGCTCCTTGGCACGCACGGCGGTCCAGAGCCCGGCATACCCGCCGCCGACGATGGCGAGGTCGGCCGTGATGCTCTCGGTGAGTGCGGGATGCGAGACGCGCTCGGCGTCATCGAGCCAGAACACGCTGAGAGCCGTGTCGCGCAGCGAGGCGTCGATCACGGCGTCCGCGGGGCGGCGACGTTCGAAGACCGTGGTTCCCATGATGTGCTCCTGGTTTCCGGACCCGCGCCTCAGCGCGTGCCCCAGTTGTAGAGGTCTTTGTAGAGACCCGCGTACAGCAGGCTCTCGGTGTGCGTGATGCCCGGGATCGTGCGGATGCGCGTCGCGATCAGGTCGAGCAGGTGGGTGTCGCTCTCGCACACGGCCTCGACGAGGATGTCGAAGGTGCCGAGCGTGACGACGACATAGGCGAGCTCGGTGATCTTCGTCAGCTCTTCGGCGATGAGCCGCGGGTCGCCGGTCACGCGGATGCCGATCATCGACATGCGGTTGAAGCCGAGCTGCATCGGGTCGGTCACCGCGACGATCTGGATGATGCCCGCCTCGGTCATCCTCTGGACGCGCTGTCGGGCCGCAGCTTCGCTGAGGCCGACCTCGCGACCGATCTCGGCATAGGGACGGCGGCCGTCCTCCTGCAGCAGCTCGACGATCCGCTTCGAGATGTCGTCGAGTACGGGCTGCTTCGCTGTGGCGCTCATGTGTCGATATTGACAGGATCACCCCGCCGAAGCAACTGATTCCATCGTCTGATTCAGGCGAGTCTTCTGTATTCGCAGTCTTATGGCTAGCATGGCGGTCATGGCGACAGAACTCCTGCAGAACTTCATCGGCGGCCGGTACGCACCCGTGACAGGGCAGGGGCGGATGCCGCTGATCGACCCCGTGACCGAGGAGACCTACGGAGAGCTGCCCGTCTCCGACACCTCTGATGTGGATGCCGCGTACGCCGCCGCATCCGCCGCCTTCCCGATTTGGCGTGACACGACGCCGGCCGATCGCCAGCTGGCGCTGTTCCGCATCGCGGACGAGATGCAGGCGCGCGCCGAGGAGTTCGCCGACCTCGAGTCGAAAGACACCGGCAAGCCGCGCGCGAGCCTCGTGACCGACGAGATCCTGCAGTCGATCGACCAGCTGCGGTTCTTCGCGGGTGCCGCCCGCAGCCTCGAGGGGCGCGCAGCGGGGGAGTACCTCGCCGGACACACGTCGTTCGTGCGCCGCGAGCCGATCGGCGTGATCGGTCAGGTCACGCCCTGGAACTACCCGCTCAACATGGCGGTGTGGAAGATCGCGCCCGCGCTCGCCGCAGGCAACACGGTCGTGCTGAAGCCCGCCGAATCGACGCCGCTGACGACGCTCCTGCTCGCCGAGATCGTCGCGCTGCACACGCCCGCCGGCACGCTCAACGTGGTGCTGGGCGACCGCGACACCGGGGTGGCTCTGGTCGAGCATCCGACGCCGCAGATGGTAGCGATCACGGGTTCGGTGCGCGCAGGAATGGCGGTCGCCCGCTCGGCGGCGAACGACGTCAAGCGCGTGCATCTCGAGCTCGGCGGCAAGGCTCCCGCGATCGTCTTCGCCGATGCGAACCTCGACAAGGCGGCATCCGGCATCGTCAGCGGCGCCTTCTTCAATGCGGGGCAGGACTGCACGGCGGCGACCCGCGTGCTGGTGCACTCGTCGGTGCACGACGAGTTCGTCGCCGCGCTGGTCGAGAAGGCGAAGACGGATGCCCGCACGGGCGCCCCGCACGAAGAAGGGGTGCTCTATGGGCCGCTCAGCAGCGCCGCGCAGCTCGCCCAGGTGCAGGGCTTCGTCGACCGTCTGCCTGCGCACGCCACGATCGAGACCGGGGGCTCGCGCCAGGGAGATGCGGGCTACTTCTTCGAGGCGACGATCGTGTCGGGTCTGCATCAGGACGACGAGGCCGTGCAGGGCGAGATCTTCGGCCCGGTGCTGACCGTGCAGTCGTTCGACACCGAAGAGCAGGCGCTCGAGATGGCGAACGACGTGCCCTACGCACTGGCCTCGTCGGTATGGACCACGGATCACGCCAGGGCGATGCGCTTCTCGCGAGACCTCGACTTCGGGTGCGTGTGGATCAACACTCACATCCCGTTCGTGTCGGACATGCCCCACGGAGGGTTCAAGCACTCCGGCTACGGCAAGGATCTCTCGCAGTACGGCTTCGACGACTACACGCGCATCAAGCACGTGATGTCGGCTCTCGACTGAGGGCGGCCGCACCGCTCGCATCCACGGGCGGATCCTCGACAGGTATGACGCGATATGTCAGGCTGGGGCCACGTCGAATCCGGGGGGATCAGCTTGGCACGACCACTCGCGGGGCCGCAGTCCCTGCTTCGCACGCTCAACGGGCGCGCGATCCTCGAGACTCTCGCCCGACGAGGTCCGCTCACGAGAGCTGAACTCGTGAGCGAGACGGGCCTGTCACGCACGGCGGTGACGCAGGTGCTCCGGATGCTCGAGAGCTCGGCCGCCGTCGCCTCGGCGGGTGTCGATCGCGACACCCGGGGGCCGGCCGCGGGCCGTGTCGCGCTGCATCCGCACCTCGGCTTCGCCGCCGCCGTGCACGTCGACATGCATGCCGCGCACGTCGTGCTCGTCGACCCGACCGGCATCGTGCGCGCCGAGAGCCACGCGCCCTTCCCGACGCGCGGCGACCGGGTGCAGCACATCGTCGATCTCGTCGCAGCCTGTCAGCGCACGGTGAACGGACCCCTGCACCTGGCGGTCGTCGGCATCCCCGGCATCGTCACGGCCGACGGCGGCATCCGCGACGATCAGGGACCCGACGGTGGGGCGTTCAAGTGCGCGCTGTCGGCGCAGCTCGGCTGCCCGGTGCGCATCGAGAACGACGTGAACCTCGCCGCCCTCGCCGAACTCACCGAAGGCACGGGCGCCGAGCTCAGCAGCTTCGCCCTGCTGCTGCTCGACGACGGACTCGGCGCCGGCATCGTCATCGACGGCGTGCTGCACCGGGGCTTCTCGGGGGTCGCGGGCGAAGTCATGTACCTCCCGCAGACGCCGCTGCCCATCGGGGCGCCGGTGCTCGGCGACGACGTCGTGCGCGACCTCGCCCTCGCCCACGGACGAGACCCCGACGAGACGATCGATCAGCACCTCGATGCGGCGTCGGCGGGTGATGCGGGCGCGATCGCGATGGCCGCAGAGATGGGGCGTCGCCTCACGCTCGTCGCCGGGAGCATCGCTCTCGTGCTCGACCCCGAGGCGTTCATCCTCGGCGGCACCGCGGCGCACCCCGCGCTCGTCGAGGGGGCCGCCACGGTCGCCGACGAGCTCGCCCCTCAGCTGCCGCTCCGACTGCTCGTGTCGTCGTTCGGGCCCGAGGCGCCGCTCGTCGGGGCGATCGGAGAGGCAGCATCCGCCCTTCGTGCGACCGTGTTCGCGGGGCTTCTTCCCGGCTCGGAACGGGGCCGACGATGACCTCGGATCTGGCGGATCGCCTCGGACTCGCGCCGGGCGCACGAGGCGTGATCCTCAACGCCGACGACTTCGGCATGTGTCATGCGGCCAACACGGCGATCACCGGGCTGCTGGATGCCGGGCGCATCGACTCGACGACGCTGATGGTGCCGTGCGCGTGGGCGCCCGAGGCGCTGGCCTTCGCGGCATCGCGCCCCGACCTCGACGTGGGCGTGCACCTGGTGCTCACGAGCGAGTGGACCGACTATCGCTGGAGGCCGCTCACCGGAACCGGAACGACCCTCGTCGACGAGGCCGGGTACTTTCCCGCCGGCGTGCTCG
>NZ_JAGGPD010000056.1 GCF_018613995.1 Microbacterium sp. ISL-103
GATGGTGCGGGTCGTCAGGTCGGCGCCGCCGAGGCCCACGATCGCGATGTCGATGCCGGCATCCGCTGCCTGCTCGGTGATCCACTCGCCGCGGCCGTCGCTGTTCGAGTTCGTGTAGACGATGAGCGTCTCATCGGACCCTTCGCCCGAGCCTTCGCCGCCGTCGGTGCTGCCTGCGCAACCGCTCAGGGTCACGGCCGCAACCGCCGCGATTCCCAGGAGAGCAAAGCGCTTCTTTCGGATGTCGACCATGGTCGCCTTTCTCGTCATCGAGGTATGTCTGATCCGACTGTACCCCGGCATTGTGGTGTCTACACAACAATCTGGCTGTTTCTTAGCCGCGTTCGCGCGACCGCACTCAAGATAGGGGTCGAACGTGAACGCCGGGGGAGCGCGACGTGAACTGTCGACGCTGTGCCTCGCCTGATGCCTGATGCCTATGCGGTGGGTGGTCAGTTTCGCACCTGAAACGGCCATAAGGGGTGCGAAAGTGACCACTCGCGCGCCCGGCGTGCGGTGGGTGGTCAGTTTCGCACCGGAAGTGGCCGTGAGGGATGCGAAAGTGACCACGCACGCACGCGCGTGCGCACGCGCGGTCGAACCGAGGGCGACGCCTCAGGCGGAGAACGCGGGCACGGCCTCGATCAGCATCCGGGTGTACTCCTCTTGCGGAGCCGTGAAGATCTGGGCGGCCTCGCCGCACTCGACGAGCTTTCCGTTCTTGAGAACGGCGACGCGGTCGGCGGTCTCGGCGACCACCCCGAGGTCGTGCGTGATGAAGAGGTACGTCAGCTCGCGCTCGCGCTGCAGCTCATCGAGCAGCTTCAGGATCTGCGCCTGCACCGACACGTCGAGTGCCGAGACGGCCTCATCGAGCACGAGGAACTCGGGGTCGAGGGCGAGGGCGCGGGCGATCGCCACGCGCTGCCGCTGGCCGCCCGACAGCTCATCGGGGAAGCGGCCCAGCATGCCGTCGGGAAGAGCGACCTGCTCGGACAGCTCGAGAGCGCGCTTCGACCGCGTCGAGCGATCGCCCTCGCCGAACGACAGCAGCGGCTCGGTGATGAGCTGCTCGATGGTCATGCGCGGGTTCAGCGAGTCGAACGGGCTCTGATAGACCATCTGGAACCGCCGCCGCAGCTGCCGCAGCTTCTCGCCCTTGAGGTGCGTGATGTCGTCGCCGGCGAACGAGATCGAGCCCGACGTCGGCTCTTCCAGTCGCAGCACGAGGCGCGCGAGCGTGCTCTTGCCCGATCCGGACTCGCCCACGACGGCGAGCGTCTCGCCACGGCGCACGTCGAGTGAGACGGCGTCGACGGCGGTGAGAGTGCGGCGGTCGCCCTCGCCCTTGGGCAGCGGGAAGATCTTGGTCAGATCGGTCACCCGCACGATCGGCTCTGCGCCGAACTCGATGCGGGCCTTGGTCGATGCGGTGCGCCGCTCGTGCGCGCTCAACCGGGGCGCTGCGGCGATGAGCTTGCGCGTGTACTCGTGCGTCGGAGCATTCATCACCTGCTCGGCGGGTCCCGAATCGACGATCTCTCCCTGCTTCATGACGACGACCCGATCGGCCCGCTCGGCCGCCATGCCCAGGTCGTGGGTGATGAGCAGGATCGCGGTTCCCAGCTCTCGCGTCAGGTTGGCGAGGTGGTCGAGGATCTGCTTCTGCACCGTCACATCGAGAGCGCTGGTGGGCTCGTCGGCGATGATCAGGCTCGGCTGCGCAGCCAATGCGCCCGCGATCAGCGCGCGCTGCTTCATGCCACCCGAGAACTGATGCGGGTACTGCTTCGCCCGCTCGGCCGGATACGTGAGCCCCGCCATCTCGAGCAGTTCGACCGCGCGCTCATGCGCGTCGTGCTTGGTCGCGAGTCCGTGCACGAGCAGCGGCTCGGCCACCTGCACGCCCACGCGTCGCACGGGATTGAGCGACAGCGCCGGGTCCTGCGGAACGAGTCCGATGAGACGCCCGCGGATGCTGCGCCAGCGCCGCTCGTTCAGGGGGATCAGATCCTCGCCCTCGAACTCGATGCGCCCGCTCACCACCTCGGCGTTCGGTGCGAGAAGGTTCATGATCGACTGCGCGACGGTGCTCTTGCCAGAGCCCGACTCGCCCACGATCGCGACGACCTCGCCACGACCCACGCCCAGGTTCACGCCGCGCACCGCATCGACCTCGCGGTCGCCGATGCGATAGGCGACACGCAGATCCTCGACGCGCAGGATGTCGTCACGCGCGGCGTCTTCACGCGCGGCGGGGTGCCCGCCCGGCACCGGGTTCACGGACTCACCGAGTCGAGCGGACTCATCGGCGGTCGCGGCGACGTCGTTCGGCATGCGTCCTCCTCATCGAGCACGGGTCGTGCCATCAGCACTGTCATCTTCCTGTTCACGCTAGGCGTGCTGATTCATCCTGATCAAGCCCTACATCGGCATTGGGCTATGCGCCCGGTGCATCGATCACTCGACGCGATCGACGTCGTCGATCAGGTTCAGCAGCCGTTCGACGAGAGGATTGTGCGACTCCGAGTTCCACGCGATGTCGAGTTCGACGCTGTTCACCCGCGTCGACGGATCGGTCTCGCTGATCGGCAGCAGCGTCACCGTGTCGGGAGAGATCCGCTCGGCGGACTCCGGCACCAGCGTGAACCCGATGCCGGCGCTGACCATTGCGAGCAGCGCCGGCACCTGGCCCGCGTACTGCACGATGTGCGGATGCACCCCGCTCGCCACGAACATCGACAGCAGCAGGTCGTGGAAGTACCTTGCGCCGCTCGGTGAGTACATGAGCAGCGACTCGTCCTTGAGGTCGATGAGCTTCAGCGGCTCGCCGCGCTGCGCGAGGGCCGAGTCGCTGGGAAGCGCCACCGACAGGCGCTCGCGGTAGACCGCCCGACTGCCGATCTGCGGTCGGGCGAGCAGCGGCCGCATCAGGCCGATGTCGACGGTGCCCTTCTCGAGCTCTTCCACCTGGTCGAGTGAGACGAGTTCGCGCAGCAGCAGCGTGACGCCGGGCAGTTCGGCCGACGCGCGACGCAGCAGATCGGGCACGACCGCCTGCCCCGCCATCGCCGTGTAGGCGATCGTGACGGTGCCGGCCGCGCCCTCGCCGACCGAGCGCACATCCGAGACGGCTTTCGCTGCGAGGTCGATGAGGCGTCGCGCGTTGGGCAGCAGTGCGCGCCCGGCCTGGGTCAGCGCGACGCGGCGACTGGTGCGGTCGAAGAGCCTGGTCGACAGCTCGCGCTCGAGCTGCTGGATCTGGCGGCTGAGTGGCGGCTGCGTCATCTTCAGTCGCGTCGCCGCCGCCCCGAAGTGCAGTTCCTCAGCCACGGCGATGAAGCATTCGAGCTGTACCAGCGAGATCATCGATCCACTCCCGACATCAATCAGTGCGACTTTTGGTTTGTCTGCGCATCTGTCCCCACCATAGTGTCGGAGAAACTCGATGACGCGGAATCCGCCGATGCGGAGTCCCCGGAGTCTCACCGACGGAGGCGTGATGTCCGAAGAGCTCCTGCTGTCTGTCCCTGCCGCCACGCGGCTGGCCGAGAACGCGGTGCGGTCGATCCGCATCACGCCGGTGGCCTTCCACGACCCACCCCTGCTCAACACCGTCGGTGTGCACGAGCCCCTGGCGCTGCGCGCCATCGTGCAGGTGACCACCGAGTCGGGAGTCGTCGGGCTCGGCGAGACCTACGGCGACAGTGCGCACCTGCAACGGCTGCGGGTCGCCGCCGACGCCGTGCTCGGCTGCGATGTGTTCGCGACCAACGACCTGCGAGCGCGGGTCGAACGCAGTGTGGCCGGCGACGGCGTGCAGGGTGGGCACGGCATGTCGGGCATGGTCACGGGCACCAGCACCGGCGACCGGGTGCTGTCGCCTTTCGACGTCGCCGCCGTCGACATCCGAGGCAAGCTTCTCGGCATGCCTGCCAGTGAGCTCTTGGGCGGACGCGTGCGGGATGCCGTGCCGTTCAGCGGCTACCTCTTCTACAAGTGGGCAGGCCACCCGGGCGGATCCGACGACGAGTGGGGCGAGGCGCTCACGCCCGACGGGATCGTCAGGCAGGCGCGTCGCATCGTCGACACCTACGGCTTCACCGCGCTCAAGCTCAAGGCCGGGGTGTTCGCGCCCGACGACGAGATCGCGGCGATCCTGGCGCTGCGCGAGGAGTTTCCCGATCACCCGCTGCGCATCGATCCGAACGGCGCCTGGACAGTCGAGACCTCGCTGCGGGTGGCCGACGCACTGAAGGATGTGCTCGAGTACCTCGAAGACCCCACCCCGGGCCTTGCGGGCATGGCCGAGGTGCGCCGCCACACCGATCTGCCGCTCGCGACCAACATGTGCGTGGTCGCGTTCTCGCACATCGCCGAGGCCGTGCGGCTCGGCGCGATCGACATCGTGCTCTCCGACCACCACTTCTGGGGAGGCCTCGAGCGCTCGCGCCTGCTCGCGGGCTTCGCCGAGACCCTCGGGTGGGGACTCTCGATGCACTCGAACTCGCACCTCGGCATCAGCCTCGCCGCGATGACCCACCTCGCCGCGGCCACTCCGGGCGTGGGCTATGCGTGCGACACGCACTGGCCGTGGAAGCGAGAGGACGAAGACGTCATCGCACCGGGCGCGCTCACCTTCAGAGACGGATCGCTGGCGGTGCCGACCGCACCGGGCCTGGGCGTCGAGCTCGACCCCGAGGCGCTGGCGCGGCTGCACAGGCAGTATCTCGACGGCGGCATCCGCGAGCGCGACGACACCGGCTACATGCAGCGGGTCGACCCCGGATACGTGCTGGAAAGCCCCCGCTGGTGAGCGCGGAGCGGCGGGATCCGTTGCGCATCGCGGTCACCGATCCGATCATGTCGGCGTTCGCCGACGACCTGCGCCGCACCGCGCGGCCGCACGAGTGGGTGTTCGCCGACCTCGAGGTGCCCGGATCGACTCGCGCGGCGATCGAGGGCGCCGATGTGGTGATCTGCTCGCGACTCACGGTCGACGAGATGGCCGGTGCCGATCACGTGCGTCTCGTGCACGCGACGGGTGCCGGGGTCGACCGGGTGGATGCCGGCGCCGTGCCCGACGGCGTGCCGCTCTGCAACACCGGTCATCACGGCGCCGCGATCGCCGAGCACGTGATCATGACGGCGCTCATGCTGCGCCGTCGAGTGATCGAGGCCGACGCCGAGATGCGCCGGGGAGAGTGGTGCACGATCGCCACGGCAGGCGCCCCGTACCATCGCTCGCTCGCCGGCAGCACTCTCGGGCTCATCGGCTATGGCGAGATCGGCCGCTCTGTGGCGCACCTGGCGACGGCGTTCGGGATGCGCGTGGTCGCCCTGCGCCGGCATCCGGATGCCGGTGGCCCCGGATCCGAGCTGCTCGATCGCGTGTACGGCGAAGACGAGCTGCATCCCCTGCTTCGCGAGAGCGATGTCGTCGTCGTCACCGCACCCCTGACCGAGAGCACGCGGGGGATGATCGATGCTGACGCACTCGCGCAGCTGCACGCCGACGCGCTGATCGTCAACGTCGCCCGCGGCGCGCTCATCGACGAGGACGCGCTGTATACGGCCCTCGCCGAGGGGCGCATCGGAGGAGCGGCGATCGACGTCTGGTGGGATGCTCCGCAGGGTGCCGAGGCGCCGCCTGTCGTGCAGAGATTCGCCGGGCTCGATCGGGTCGTGCTGACCCCGCACCACTCAGGCCATGCCCGCGAGGTCTTCACCGCTCGCGCCGCCGACATCGCCCGCAACATCGACCTGCTCGACGCGGGCCTTCCGCTGGAACGCCAGGTGCGCTGAGCGGTCAGGCGATCTGCCCGCGGCATCCGGTCAGAAGAGCTCGACCAGACGGGTGACGATCAGCGTCACTGCGCCCAGAGCGGATGCTCCGAGGGCGATCGCGCGCGTGCGCCGACGATTGAGGAACCGGTTCACGAAGCGCGACAGCACCACGCCGCCCACGGCGAACGGGGCCATCCAGGCAGCGGTGGCGAGCGCATGCGCGGGCACTGCGCCCCACAGGAACAGGGCCACGAGCGACAGCGACGACCCGACGAGGAAGAACGCCGACATCGTGCCGCGCAGCCGTGGCCCCTCTGAGCCCTGCCAGATGATCGCCATCGGCGTGCCGCCCACAGACGTCGTCGTGCCCATGAGGCCCGACAGCGCCCCCGCCACCGCCTGCGTCGTCCGGGTCACCCGCGGGTGCCAGCCGC
>NZ_JAGGPD010000658.1 GCF_018613995.1 Microbacterium sp. ISL-103
GGTGGGCGGGGCGGCGTTCGGTTTCGTCGTCAGCCATGGTGGACTCCTCGGATTCGGTCGATCACCGTGAGGACGGCGTCGAGGGTCTGTGGGAAATCGAGCTCCGTCGAATCGACGACCTCGACGCCCTCTGCGGCGTTCAGGAAGTCGACGACGGCGCTGTCGGATGCGTCGCGCTTGTGCAGTGCCGCGGCTACTGCCTCGGCGTTCTCGCCGGCGAGCTCGCCGGCACGTCGTGCGGCGCGCACCTCGGGTGCAGCCGTGAGCAGGATGCGCACGGGAGCATCGGGGGCGACGACGGTGGTGATGTCGCGGCCCTCGACGACGACCGCCGGGTACGGGGCGTCGGCCACGAGGGACCGGAACAGACGGTTGACCTCTTCGCGCACCTCGGGCACGCGCGCCACGCCGCTGACCGCACCGGAGACCGACGGCTGCCGGATCGCGTCGGTCACGTCGATGTCGCCGACCTGAACGGTGCGGTCGTCGGGGTCGAGGCCCAGTCTCACGGGGAACTCCGACACCGCCGCGAGCACCGCATCGGCGTCGGCCGTGTCGGCGCCGCGGTCGAGCACATGCCAGGCGAGGGCCCGGTACGCCGAGCCGGTGTCGAGGTAGCCGAACCCCAGCGTGCGGGCGACGGCCTTGGACACACTGGACTTGCCGGAACCGGCGGGCCCGTCGATCGCGATGAAATCAGTCATTGGTCGTACCTGCAATCCGCCATCCGCGTTCCTGGAGTCCGATGATCGCCCCGTGCAGAGCCGCCGGTTCGACGCTGATCTCCGCAAGACCGAACTGCGCGCCGGGCGAGTGCTCGAGGCGGAGGTCCTCGACGTTGACGCCGAGCTCTCCGAGTTCGCCGAACAGACGGCCGAGCTGGCCGGCGGTGTCGTCGATCATCACGACGAGCGACTCGAACCTCTGGTTCTGACCGTGCTTGCCCGGCAGTCGCTCGACACCGTCATTGCCCTGCCGGATCGTCTCGGCGACCACGCGCCGAGCACCGGGGGCGTCCGGGGTGCGCAACGCATCGGAGACCTCGCGGAGGTCGGCTGCCAGCTGGTCGAGGATCTCGACCACGGGTCGCGCATTGGCTCCCAGGATCTGCACCCAGAGTTCGGGAGCGGATGCCGCGATGCGCGTCGTGTCGCGCACACCCTGGCCAGAGAGGCGCAGCGCGCCCTCATCCGCCACGGCGAGGCGGCCGGCGAGCAGGCTGGCGACCACCTGGGGCACGTGCGAGGTCAGCGCGACCGAGCGATCGTGCTCCTCGGGAGTCATCTCGAGGGGCATCGCCCCCACGTCCAGGGCGAGCGCCTCGACGAGAGCGAGGTCTGAGGCCTTGGTGTCGTGATCGCGGCAGACGACCCAGGGGCGTCCGATGAACAGGTCTGCGCGGGCGGAGATCGCGCCACCGCGCTCACGCCCGGCGAGCGGATGCGAGCCGATGTAGCGGGTCAGGTCGACCCCGCGGGCCTGCAGGCTGCGGAACGGCTCGAGCTTCACGCTCGCGACATCGGTCACCACAGCGTCGGGGAAGCGGGCGAGCTCCGCCTCGATCACATCGGCTGTGACATCCGGGGGCACGGCGACGACGACCAGCACCGGCGCATCATCGCCGGCGGCGGCACGACCGGCTCCGTAGTCGATCGCGAGGCGCAGCTGCGCGGGCGACGTGTCGGCGAGGATGACGTCGATGCCCTTGGAACGCAGCGCATGTCCGATGCTCGCTCCCAGCAGGCCGGCACCGACGACGCCCCCGGTTCCCGAGAGCCTCGCCG
>NZ_JAGGPD010000659.1 GCF_018613995.1 Microbacterium sp. ISL-103
CCCTTCATCGTCGGGTTCCACTACGTCTCCTCGCGGCTGCTGGTGTGCGTGACCGCGGCGTTCCTCGTCCGCCTGTACGCGGCGCCCGGGCCGCGCGTGAGCGCCGTGCCGAAGTGGTTCACGATCCTGAGCCACGTCACCGGTCTCGCGCTCGCGGTGACGATCGTCTTCGGCGTGCTGACGACCGGCTCAGGACCCCACTCGGGCGACGCCGATGTGCTGCGCCACGGGTTCGATGCCACGGTGCTCGCGCATGTGCACGCGTGGCCCGGCTACATCCTGGCGGCCCTCGTCACCGCGCTCACGATCTCGGCCTGGGTGCTCCGTCTACGACCGCGCCGGTGGCTGCTGGTGCTCGTGCTCGCGATCCTCGTGCAGGTCGGCGTCGGCATCTGGCAGGCGCGTGAGGGACTGCCCCCGCTGCTCGTGGGGATCCACATGGTGCTCGCCTCGCTCTCGGCAGCCGCGTACACGGTGGTCGTGCTGCACCTGAAGAAGCCCGTCACCGCCGAGGACTGATCGCGGGGCCGGCGAACCGGCCGACACAGTCGATGCATAGCTGCGACATCAGAGGCTCATCAGTTCGTCGTGCAACGTGGCGGACATGAACAAGTCACTGACACGCAGCATCGGCTTCTGGCTCCTCCTCGTGCTCTCGCTCGCCTCGGCGGGTGTGGGCGGATGGCTCATCGCCGGGCAGATCGGCACGATGACGAGCACGCTGCTCGACGGCACGGCGACCGGCATCGAGGTCTACGTCGGCCAGTCGCTCGTGGTGGTCGGAGCCGCGCTCCTCGGAGCCGGCGTCATCGGCATCCTGATCGCCGTCGCCCTCGGCGCTGTGCAGGCTCTCGTGCCCTCACCCGCGCCCGTGGTCGTCGAGCCGATCGACTGGACGGCGGACTCGGACGCGACCGACGAGGTCGAGCCGACGACGATCACCGATGCGGCGCCCGCCGCCGATGGCGACGAGTCCGCGGAAGACGACGCCGCTCAGAACGGGAGCAGCGGGTCGACCGCGACGGCCACGAAGATCAGCGTCAAGTAGGTGATCGAGGCGTGGAACACACGCATGGGCCGCGCCTCGTTCCCTCGCACCGCCTGGTTGTACAGCCGGTGCGATTCATAGATGAACCATCCGCCGAACACCACGGCTGAGACGCCGTAGACGAGGCCCATGTTCGCGATGGGGATCAGCAGCAGCGAGCAGGCGACGGTCGCCCAGGCGTACAGGATGACCTGGAGGCCGACCTGCGAGGCGTTGCGAGTCACACCGAGCATGGGCACGTCGACGTCGTCGTAATCATCCTTGTACTTCATCGACAGCGGCCAGTAGTGCGGCGGCGTCCAGAGGAAGATGAGGGCCAAGAGGATGAAGGCGGGCCAGTCGAGCGATTCGGTCACGGCCGCCCAGCCGATCAGCACGGGGA
>NZ_JAGGPD010000057.1 GCF_018613995.1 Microbacterium sp. ISL-103
CATGACCTGCACAACGGTCGCTACCTGAGATGCGATCGAGACGAAGTACGCGGCCCTCGGCAAGACGGTCGAGATCATCGGGATGAACGAGAGCAGTCAGCGGATGCGCGGGCGGTTGAGCGGCGGGTTCGAGTAGCCCTCCCCGGGACTTTCGAGCGGCCCTCTGGCGCTTCCGACGAGTACAAGTACAATTGCACTCATCGGAAGAGGTGCCACGGGGGCACCTCGGAGAAGAGTCAGCCCATGCCAGACGTCCGAGTCCCCTCTCCCGCCCCGGTCGGCGTCACGACCTATGGCGCGCGTCGCCCCCTGAGGTCGGTTCCGACGGTCGAGCACGGGATCCTGCACGACTGGCATCTGCGGAATCGGCAGGTCACCCTGCCGCACGGCATGCAGATGCTCGAGGAGTACGGCACCCTCGACAACCTGCGACGGCTCACCGGTGAGTCGGATGCCGAGTTCCGCGGAATGCTCTTCGCCGATTCCGACGTCTACAAGACGCTCGAGGCGGCGGCATGGGAACTGGGTCGGGAAGAGGACGCCGCTCTGCGGTCGTTCTTCGACCGCACCGTCGGGCTCATCGAGCGGGCGCAGCAGGATGACGGCTACCTCGACTCCGCGTATCTCGGCCGCGACGACCGGCATCCGTGGAGCGACTTCGCCCAGGGCCACGAGCTCTACTGCCTCGGCCACCTGATCCAGGCAGCGGTCGGCGCGCATCGGGCACTCGGCGACGACCGCCTGCTCCGCGTCGCCGAGCGATTCACGGACCACGTCGTGGCCCGCATGGGCGCCGACGATGCGGTGGAGTACTGCGGGCATCCGCTGATCGAGGCGGCGCTCGTCGAGCTGTACCGCACGACGGGTTCCGCGGCCGCACTCGACCTGGCCTCCTCCTTCATCCGCCGACGCGGCGCCGGATTCCTCGGCGGGGTGATCTTCGGTGCCCCGTATTACCAGGACGAGCAGCCCGCTCTGCAGGCCACCCGGATGCGCGGACACGCGGTGCGAGCGCTCTACCTGAACCAGGGCATCACCGATCTGTACCTCGAGACCGGCGAGGCCGAGACGCTCGACGTGATGCGCACCCAGTGGCGAGATCTGGTCTCGCACCGCGTGTATCTCACGGGCGGCACCGGGGCCCGGCACGAGGACGAGGCGTTCGGCGACGCGTTCGAGCTGCCGCCCGATCGCGCGTACGCCGAGACCTGTGCGGGGGTGGCTCTGTTCGGCTGGGCCTGGCGCATGTACCTGGCGACGGGCGATGCATCCTGCATGGATGTCGCCGAGACCGCCCTCTACAACATCGTCGCTGCCGGCATCTCGGCCCACGGCGACTCGTTCACCTACGTCAACCCGCTGCAGGTGCGCGATGAGCATCTGTACGGCGGCGATGCTCCGGCCGGCCGCCGTCGGTGGTTCAGCTGCGCCTGCTGCCCGCCGAATCTCATGCGCACGTTCGCGGCTCTCGAGAGCCACATCGGCGCCGAGCGCGCCGACGGACTCGACATCGTGCTCTATGCGTCAGCCACCCTGCACGCGCACGGGGCGACGGTGACGATCGACACCGCGTACCCCGCCGACGGCCACGTGCGCATCAGGGTCGACGGCGACGCCGCAGAGGGATGCCGCCGGCTCGCCCTGCGTGCACCGGGGTGGGCAACGGGGCGGCCGCTGACCCTGCGCCGCGACGGTGCAGCAGTCGATGCGGTCGTCGAAGACGGGTGGATCGTCGTCGACGACGCGCTCGTCGACGGCACCGTGCTCGAGCTGGAACTGCCGGTCGAGACCGACGTGATCCACCCGCATCCGCGCATCGATGCCGTGCGCGGAACCGTGGCCGTGCGCCGCGGCCCGGTCGTCTACTGCGCGGTCGGCGACGTCGACGGCCTGGTCGTCGACGCACGTGGGCTCGGTGCGGGGTCTGAGGTAGCCGGCGCTGCTGACGGCGCTGCGGGATCGGTGAGCCTGCTCGGCCCTCGGCTCACGATCGCCGCGTACCGGATGCCGACCGACGCGCGGCCGTTGTATTCGCGCGACGCCGACGACACGGCATCCGAGAAGACGACCGTCGAACTGCGGCCGTTCGCCGAGTACGACGGCGGCGCCTCGATGCGGGTCTGGATGCCGACCTCGACGACCTGAGCCCGCGGCCGTCCCGCGCGGGGTCGCCCACGGTGCGGGTCGCCCGCGGTGCGGGGTCAAAAACGCATCCGAAACAGCCGTTTGCGATGCGAAAGTGACCACTCACGCGGAGGGCGGGGGCGGCACGAGGCCGCCGCCCGCATCCGTCAGGGCAGAATCAGGATGCCGTCGACGCGCCGCACGATGCCGAGGGGGTTGCCCTCTTTGAGCGCGTCCGGGAGCAGACCCTGGGGCACGTTCTGGTAGGCGACGGGACGCAGGAAGCGCGTGATCGCGGCCATGCCGACCGACGTCGAGCCGACGGCGGTCGTGGCGGGGTACGGGCCGCCGTGCTGCTGCGCCCAGGTCACCGAGACGCCGGTCGGCCACTGGTTCCAGAGCACACGCCCCGCGCGCTCAGTCAGCTGGGGGAGCAGGTCGACGGCGATCTCGTCGTCATCCTCTCCGATGATCGTGGCCGTCAGCTGGCCCTCGAGCAGATCGGCGAATTCGAGCAGCTCGCTCTCGTCGTCGTACGTCACCACGAGCGCCGCGGGTCCGAACATCTCGCTCATCAGGGTGTGGATGTCGGCACGCAGCGTCTCGCTCGACGCGGCGAACAGCACGGGCGACGGCGCGTCTGACCCATCGTCCGCCCCGGCCGTGAGCGTGCGCACGCCGTCGACCGCGCGGGTCGCGGCCACCGAGTCGCGGAAGCCGCTCTCGATGCCGCCGTTCAGCAACGACGTCGCCGCCGGCAGCTGCTGCGCTTCGAGCTCTGCGACGATCCCCGAGCCCGCGGGCACGAAGAGCACTCCCGGCTTGGTGCACAGCTGCCCGGCGCTGCCGGTGACCGAGGCGACGAAGTCGCGCGCGATGCCCGACGCGTCCTTCTCGGCCGCACGCCTGGTCACGAAGGCGGGGTTCGTGCTGCCGAGCTCGCCGTAGAACGGGATGGGCTCGGGGCGGGACACGGCGATGTCGAAGAGCGCGCGCCCTCCCCTCACCGACCCCGTGAAGGCGGCGGCCTTGGCCCCCGGGGCGCGCAGCGCACGCACACCCGCGTCGGTGCCGTGGATCGTCTGGAAGAGCCCCTCGGGCGCACCCGCCCCGGCAAGCGCTGCGACCACGACATCGGTGGTCGCATCGGAGAGCTCGGGATGCCCGTGATGAGCCTTGAGCACCACGGCGTTGCCTGCGGCGAGCGCACTCGCGGTGTCGCCTCCGGCCACGGAGAACGCGAACGGGAAGTTGCTCGCCGCGAACACGAGCGTGGTGCCGATGGGCCCGAGCTGCCGACGCAGGTCGGGGCGCGGGGCACCCATCGGCCAGTCGGCGTCTGCATGGTCGATGCGCACGTCGAGCCAGAGCCCCTCGGGCAGCATCTCGGCGAACATGCGCAGCTGGAAGCTGGTGCGACGCAGCTCGCCCCGCAGACGCGCCTCGGCGAGGTGGGTCTCGCGCTGCGCGATCGGGATCAGCTCGTCGGCGTGCTGGTCGAGAGCATCCGCCACGGCGTCGAGCGCCCGAGCACGATCGGCGATGGCGGTGCGCTTCCACTGTGCGGACGCGCGGCCCGCGCGATCGATGATCTGGTCGACGCGGTCGTCGGATGTGTCGTGCAAGGTCATGACTCCTCCTGGTTCGGGTGGTGCGGCACGAGCGAGGCGAGGTCGCCCAGCGAGACGGGCACGCCCACCTGTCGATTGGTCAAGGATTCGAGGGCTGCAGCATCGACGTCGCCGCCGGTACCGGTCGCGACGAGCTTCGAGAGGGCGAATCCGCACACCCTCCCCTGGCAGAGACCCATGCCGGGTCGGGCGGTGACCCGCACGTCGCGCGCGTCGTCGGCGCGCAGCCCGTCGACGGCGTCGGTCACCTCGGCGGCGGTGACCTCTTCGCAGCGGCAGATGTGGGTTTCGGGGGTCAGCCACTGGTCCCAGGCGGCGGGCACGGGGCTGGCGCGATGCATGCCGATCGCGAACCGTCGACCGCGCTGCAGGCGTCGACGATGCCGGGCCATCGTCCGGGCGTCGGTGGGGGCGCCGAGGTCGCGCGCGACGGCGGATCCGGCGAGCTCTCCCTCGGCGCACGATGCGATGGCTCCGCCGATGCCGGTGACCTCGCCTGCGGCGAAGACGAGCGGATCGGATGCGCGCAGGTCGTCGTCGACATCGATCACGAGCGATCCGTCGACGTCGATGCGGGTGCGCAGGCCGAGGCCCACGGCGAGTTCGAGCTGTGGGGTGAAGCCCCACCCGAAGGCGACGAGGTCGGCGGCGACGGTGCGCGACGAACCCGGGCGGATGCGCCCTTCGCCGTCGACGCGCGACAGCTCGACCTCGCTCACCCGCCCGCTGCCACGCACGGCACTGATCACGGTGCGTGTGCGCAAGGGCACGCGATGGCGCAGGAAGGTGCCGGCATACCCAACGCCCTCCCACAGCTTCCCCGGCTCCTGCAGTGCCCGCAGCGGTGTCGCCGCCCAGCGCGTGAGGGCGTTGGCGTCGACCACCTCGACGACCTCGACTCCGGCCTCGGCGAGTCCGGCGGCGACCGAGAGCAGGAAGGGTCCGGTGCCTGCGACCACCGCACGGCGTCCGGCGCGCACCTGGTTCGCCTTCAGCATCGCCTGCACGCCTCCGGCGGCCATGACTCCGGGCAGGGTCCACCCGGGAACGGGCAGCTGACGGTCGTAGGCTCCGGTCGCGATCACGAGTCGCCGCGCCCACGTGGTGCGCTCGGCGCGGGGCAGGGTGTCGACCCCGGTCACCGCGCTCGTGCGCAGGGCGACGCGGTCGCCATAGCCGTCGGTGCGCCACACCTGCCGCCCGGCGAGGTGCCGGAGGCGACCGGATGCGACGGCGGCCGCTAGTCGATCGCGCAGGTCGGTGTAGTGCCGCCAGTGGTGATGGCCGGTGCTCTCGGGGGCGGCGAAGGAGTCGCGATGGCGCTCGTCGGGATGCCGCCAGTACTGACCGCCGGTCTGGTGACCGGCATCGATCAGCACGACCTGCAGCCCGTGCTCGGCGGCGACGACCGCCGCGCTCAGCCCGGCAGGACCCGCGCCGACCACCGCGACGTCGGCGGGCGCGGTCTCGGTCGTCGGGGCGATGTTCTCAGCCATGCGACTCCTCCGGATGCGTCTGCGACTCGGGATGCGGCGGCAGCTCCTGCGCCGGCAGCGGCAGGGGCTCGTCGGGGTCGGAGCTGCGCACATCCTGCCCCTCGCACGCCTCGACGAGGCAGGCGCGCTGACTGCGTGCGCCGTCGACGGTGACGAGGCAGTCGAAGCACACTCCGATGCCGCAGAAGAGCCCGCGGGGAGCGCGGTCTCTGCGGGTCGTGCGCCACGAGACGATCCCCGCGTCCGCGAGGGCTGCACCGACCGTCTGCCCCGGAGTGAAGGGCACGGGGGTGCCGTCGAAGTCGAGGCTGGTCACGGGTGGGGCGCCGTCGGCGGACGTGCGGTTCATGCGGCGACGAGCCCTTCGAGTCGATGGGGGCGGAAGGCGGTCAGGTCGAGATCCGTGGCCTCCGACCGCAGCGCCTGCGAGAGCAGCTTGCCCGTGCCGACCGAGAGGCCGACTCCGGCACCCTCGTGCCCGGCGGCGTGCCAGAGGCCCGGCAGTCGCGCATCCTCGCCGATGGCCGGCAGGTGATCGGGGCAGTACGGGCGGAATCCCGAATAGGCGCGCTGCACGCCCACGCCGCTCAGCGCGGGGAACAGACCCAGGCCGCTCGCGGCGATGCGGGCGACGGCCTCGGCCGAGAACGACCGGTCGAACCCGACGCGCTCGCGGCTGGCGCCGAGCAGGATCGTGCCGCTCGGGGTGCCCTCGACGACCGGCGAGACCTGCAGCCCGGCATCCGAGCTCGCGACATCGCCGACGTACTCGGCGGCGTAGACCTTGTGGTGCACCGTGATCGGCACCGGCTCGGTGACGAGCACGAAGCCGCGTCGGGGCAGCACCGGCAGGTGCACGCCCGCGAGCGCTGCGACCTCGCCACTCCAGGGGCCCGCACAGTTGACGACGGCTCCGGCCGAGACACGGCCGATCGAGGTGTCGACTCCCACGGCACGCCCGTGATCGGTGAGGATGCCGTGCACCGCCGTTCTGGTGTGCAGCTCGGCGCCGTGCGCGATCGCGAGCCGCAGAAGGTGGTGGGTGGCCAGCAGCGGCTGCACCTGCGCGTCGTCGGGGTAGAACGCACCGCCGACGAGGGCGGGGTTGATGTACGGCTCGACCTCGCGCAGCCCGGGGTTGTCGTCGATGATCTCTGCGCGGATGCCGAGCTCGCGCTGATGCCCGACGAGTGCGGTCAGCCCTGCCATGCTCGCGGCGCTGCCGGCGACGACGAGACCGCCCTTGGATTCGAACTCCCACAGGGCGGCGTGCTCGGCGAGGTCCTCGCGCCACACCCGCTGCGAATACAGCGACAGCTCGAGCTCGGGGCCGACCTCCTTGTCGGAGACGAGGATGTTGCCCTCGCACCGACTGCTCGTGCCCGAGGCGATCGATCCGCGCTCGACCACGATCGTCCGAAGACCCGCGGCGGCCGCGAAATACGCCGTCGCGGCACCCACGACTCCCGCCCCGACGATGACCACGTCGGCGCGTGCTGTCGATGAACCCACTAGCCGTTCGCCTCCGCGGGGTGGGGTTCGCCCACCGTGTGCCCCGACCAGTCGCCCTTCACGTGCTCGATATGCGAGAACACGAGATCGCGTGCGCGCACCGCATCGCGGGCCTCGATGGCATCCATGATCGTGTGGTGCTCCTTGGCGGAGCCGGTGAGGTGCCCGCGTTCGTACAGCTCGGCGAGACCGAACAGACGGGTCTGCGAGCGCAGCGACTGGATCAGCTGCGTGAGCCTGGCGTTGCCGGCGTACTGCAGGATCGCCAGGTGGAAGTCGCTGTCTGCGCTGAGGTACTCGACGAGATCGCCACGATCGGCCGCCTCGACGATGTCATCGGCCTTGCGGCGGAGGTCTGCGAACGCGCTCTCGGGGATCAGCGGGGTCGCCTTCTCGACGGCCGGCGGCTCGAGGAAGAGCCGCAGCTCGGTGACCTCGGCGAGGTCGTGAGACGACACCTCGGTCACCCGGAAGCCGCGGTTCGGCATCGCGACGACGAGCCCCTCGCGCACCAGGTCGAGCATGGCCTCGCGGATGGGCGTCGCCGATGTGCCGAACTCCTCGCCGAGGCTCGGTGCGGAATACACCCGCCCCGGCTGCATCTCGCCGCTGATGATGGCCGAGCGCAGGGCACGGGTCACCGTGTCGCGAACACTGGGCTGCTTGCTGAGCCGCACGAGGCTGCGAGTGTCAGTTCCGGACATCTGTGTTCCCTCTCCGAGGCGATGCATCAGCGCGGTGCGCCGACCTCAGGATCCGCGCCACCACGGCGAGATCCTCCCAGCTCATGCCGACGCCGGTGTAGACGGCCGGTCGAGCCTCGCGGCGCACGAATGCACCCGCGACCAACTCTCGCAGATTCGTCACGGGCTGCGCATCCGTCTGCCAGTGCCCGAGATCGCGCGCCTGCAGCAGGTTGCCGTTCTCGCGCAGCGCCGAGGCCCTCGCCTCGACCACCAGATCGGCACCTGTGATCAGGTCGGCGCCCAGTTCCCGGCGATCGGCACCGTGCGAGCCGATCGCCGCGACGACAGCGTGATCGCCGACATCGGCGCGGCCGAGAACCGGCACGCTCGACGAGGTCGCGGTGATGACGACGTCGGCGGCGCGCACGTCTTCGAGGCCACGGGATGCCGCGTCGATGCCGTCGGCGCGCAGCCTTTCGACCAGATCGGCGGTGCGGTCGGGGGTTCGACCCACGATGCTCACCGCGCCGACCGGCATCAGGTCGACGAGCGTGCGCACATGGGCCTCGGCCTGGGGTCCCGACCCGAGCACCGCGAGCGACTCGATGCCGTCTTTCGCGCCGCGGGGGTCGGCCTGCAGCATGCCTCGGATCGCTACGGCCGTGACCGCGGGGGTGCGCAGGGTCGTCAGGTGGGCGCCCTCGAGGATCGCGAGGGGACTCAGCGTCGCCGCATCGAAGACGAGGTACCAGGCCTGGATCTTGGGCAGACCCCGCTCGGTGTTGTGCGGGGCGATGGTGACGACCTTGATGCCCGCGTGCTCGGGCGACTGCGTCGGCATCAGCAGGAACTCCCCGCTGTCGAGCGGGCTGAAGAGCCGAGGAGCGTCGGCCTCGATGTCGACCCCGTCGCGCAGCGCCGACGTGATGGCGTCGACCGCGCCGCGGCGGTCGATGGCCGCATCGATCTCGTCGACGCCGATCACGGGAACCGACGTCACAGCACGAACCCCCGGGGGAACGGATCGCTGGGGTCGAGCATGTACTGCGCCGTGCCCGTCACCCACGCCCGGCCCGTGATCGTCGGGATGACGGCGGGGATGCCGGCGACCTCGGTGGTCTCGACCAGTCGACCGGTGAAGCTCGTGCCGATGAACGACTCGTTGACGAAGTCCTGATGAAGCGGCAGCTCGCCGCGCGCGTGCAGCTGAGCCATGCGCGCGCTCGTGCCGGTGCCGCAGGGCGAGCGGTCGAACCAGCCGGGGTGGATCGCCATCGCGTGCCGCGAGTGCACTGCGGTCGAACCGGGTGCCTTCAGATACACGTGATGGCAGCCGCGGATGGTCGGATCGACCGGGTGCACGGGTTCGCCGACCGCCTCGATCGCGTCCATGATGGCGAGCCCCGCCGCGAGCAGCTCGTCTTTGTGCGCGCGGTCGAAGGGCAGCCCGATCTGCTCGAGCGAGACGATCGCATAGAAGTTGCCCCCGAAGGCGAGGTCGTACTCGACGGCCCCGAGCCCGGGCACGTCGACGACCTGGTCGAGGGCGACGACGAACGACGGCACGTTGCGCAGCGTGACGCTGTCGGCGTGCCCGTCCGACACGTGCACGTCGGCGATCACGAGACCTGCCGGGGTGTCGAGCCGGATCGTGGTGATCGGCTCGACGACCGGCACCATGCCCGTCTCGACGAGCACGGTCGCCACGCCGATCGTGCCGTGCCCGCACATGGGCAGGCAGCCGGACACCTCGATGTAGAGCACGCCGAAATCGGCATCCGGTCGCGTCGGCGGCTGCAGGATCGCGCCGCTCATCGCACTGTGGCCGCGGGGCTCGTTCATCAGCAGCAGGCGCAGGTCATCGCTGTTCGCCATGAACCACTGCCGGCGCTCCTCCATCGTCGAGCCCGGCATCACTCCGACGCCGCCGACGATCACACGCGTCGGCATCCCCTCGGTGTGGGAGTCGACGGCGTGGAAGACGCGTTGTGCTCGCATGTGTCGTCTCTCAGGATCAGCGGTAGCCCTTGGCCAGAACGGCCTCGGTGTCGGCGATGATACGCGTGCGCACCTCGTCGGGAAGCGGCAGGCGCGGCGGGCGGGTCGTGATGCCGGCGGGTGCGACTCCCGCGACCTCCTGCGACAGCTTGATCGCCTGCACGAACCAGGTCTTCGAGTCCCAGCGCAGCAGCGGGTGCAGGTCGCGGTACATCTCGTGCGCCTTCGCCCAGCTGGCGGGGTCGCCCGAGGTCGACAGGTTGTAGAGCTCGACGGTGGATGCCGGGATCGCGTTGGGGTAGCCGGCGACCCAGCCGACGGCGCCGTTGATGCCGAGCTCGAGCACGACGTCGTCGGATCCGATCGAGATGTCGAGGCCCGGTGCGAGCTCGCGGATCGCGTACGCGTTGCGCACGTCGCCCGAGAACTCCTTGACCGAGACGATGAGGCCCTCGTCGAACAGGCGCGCGAGCAGCTCGGGGCGCAGGTCGATCTTCGTGTCGATGGGGTTGTTGTACGCGAGGATCGGCAGGCCCACGGCGGCGACGCGGCGGTAGTGGTCGACGACCTCGTCATCGCCCGCCCGGTAGGCGTTCGGGGGCAGCAGCATGACCGCGGGTGCGCCGTGCTCGGCGGCGTGCTCGGTGAAGAGCACGCTCTCCATCGCGCCGTATGCGCCGACTCCGGGGATCACGGCCACGCCCTCGGGCGACGCCTCGACGGCGGTGAGGTAAACGCGCTTGCGCTCCTCTTCCGTGAGGGTCTGGTACTCACCGAGTGAGCCGTTGGGGATGATCCCCGTCACGCCGTTGTCGGTGGTGAAGCGGATGTGCTCGGCGTAGGCGTCGTAGTTGACGGAGAAGTCCGGATTGATCGGCAGCGTGGTCGCGAGGTTGACACCGTGCCACGGCTTCTTTTCGGTCATGAATCAGAACTCCTGTGCTGTCGGCGCCCCTCGGCACCCGGGTGATGGATGAGTACAATTGCAATGTTAGTGGGCGGAAGCTGTCGTGTCCACGAAACGGCCCGATCGGTCACGATTCGGTGCCCCGAGCCGGCAGAATCAGCCTCTGACGGGCCTCTTCATTGCCCGCACGATCGGTCGCCGCGAACTCGACGACCTGCTCGTCGTCGCTGAGCGCACGCACGAACGCCTCCTGGAACGTCGCCCAGAAGGTGCCGGGGCCCTCCCATTGGATGCGCTCGACCCCCGACACGTCGTCGGTGGCCGTCAGAGTGATCTCGACGCTCGATCCGAGTCGGCGAACCGTCGCGCGAGAGACGGGGGCTCCGGTGTCGACCGCGAAGTCCCGAGCCGCATGCCCCGTGGCACCCGCAGCATCCGTCGCGCGAGCCCTGACCTGATGCTCGCCGTCGCCCGGCAGCGGGAAGGGGCCGGTGTACGGCGTCCACCCGCCGTCTGCCACCGACACCTCGACCCGGAGGCCCCCGGCGCCTGCGAGATCGTCGGCTGCGACGGTGACCGTCGGCACCTCGGTGAACCAGCCGGACGGCGCGGGGATGATGTCGGTCGTGATCGCGACCGACGGCGCGAGAGAAGCCTCGGCGAGCGAGCGCGGGATGCTCCACTCGACCACGGGGATGCCGTCGGCGTCGGCGCGCTCGTTCCAGGTCACCACGGCGGCATCGGTGTCGCGCACCGCACCGCGGGGGTGGCCGCCGAGCCCGTCGACGTCGGCGGCCGCAGCCGCCTCGAGCACCTGGGCCAGCTCGGTCTGAGCGAGAAGACCGTCGCGACGGGCCGCGCTCGCGGTCTCGCCGACCCGGTCGAGGAAGGCGGCGCGGGTCTGCGGCGCGGGCTCTCGCCACACGTCGTCGAGCAGTGACGAGCCGTCCTGCCGCAGACGCACCGGCACCTCGGTCGCCGCGTCGACGAACGCGATGTCGGCCCCCGAGGCCCGCACGTACATGTGGTACCTGTCGTCGCTGCCGGTCCACACGGGTTCGAAGCGCACCCCGGCGATGCGCACCGCGCCGTCGGCCCGCAGTGCGGCTTCGACGTCGGCGGCGGAATCGGCGTCATCGGCACCCAGCGACCCGTCGAGGCGACGCCGCTGGGTGAGCGGAAGGTCGAGGGTGGTGGTGGCATCCGACCGGGCGACCAGCACCGACGGGCCGAACTCGATCGACTGCAGAACTGCGTCATCGGGCGTCGACACGGCCCGCAGCGACGCGTGCGTCTCGATGCGCAGCACATCGCCCGACGCCCAGCGGCGGCGGACGACCAGGTGCCCGTCTTCGACCGGGGCCGAGATCGTCTCGTCGCCGACGCTGAGGGTGGGGGCACCGATGGCCCACTCGGGCACGCGGATGCGCAGAGTCAGGGGCGTGCCGTCGACGAAGCCGTCGTCGCCGTCGATGCGCAGCTCGGTCGTGCCGCCGAAGGGCTGCGTCGTCTGCATCCGCACGGTGGCGTGCTGCTCGCGCCAGTCGAGCGTGGCCGGCACGAAGAGCGCGACCCAGAGCTCGGGATCCGCATCGGAACCCGCATCCGCCACCGCAGTGGTGAAGAAGACCGTGTCCTGATACTTGACGTGGTTCTCGAGCCCGGTTCCTCCGCAGCACGTGCCGATGTTGTCGAACTCGGCGACCGCCCCGGGGTTCACCGGGAACATGTAGGCGACCTCGGGGCTCGTGTCGGAGTCGACGTCGCGGCGCGAGGCGAGGATGTGATTCAGCATCCCCCGCTCGTAGTAGACCAGGAAACGCGCGTCGCGGGTGAGGGTGAACAGCTGCCGCGCGATCTTCAACAGGTTGTAGGTGGCGCAGGTCTCGGCGTTGCGGTGACCGATGTCGCCCGCGACGGCGCCGGGCGCACCCCACAGCTCGCTCTCGCCGGTGCCGCCGTGCGCGAAGGTGCGACCGGGCACGATCTGATCCCAGAGGCCGAGCACGGCGTCGAGGTAGCGGCGCTCGCCGGTGAGGTCGTATTCGTGCAGGTATCCGAGCAGCTGCGGCAGGTGCTGGTTCGCGTGCATGTCGGTGAGCACATCGCGGCGCTCGGCGCCGGCTGCGAGCAGATCGTCCTGGTCGAAGAGTCGTGCGACCTCGAGGAAGAGCGGCTCGTCGGCGACGACGCTCAGCCGCGCCATCGTCTCGTTCATGCCGCCGTACTCGCCCGCGATGTACAGCGACCACATGCGCTGGATGCGCTCGTGGTCGAGTCGGGTCAGGCGGTGTGCCACCCAGTGGCCCATCGAGACGGCGATGTCGCGCGCCTCGGTGCTGCCGGTCAGCTCGAAGGCGTCGAGCAGGCCGGCCATGATCTTGTGCGTCGTGTAATACGGCGCCCAGATCTCGCCGTACGGGGCGTAGTCCTCGAGTCGCGAGAACTGCCATTCGCCGTACGCGGCGAGGAAGCCGGGGTGCGAGAAGCGGCCGGTCGCGGCGAGAGCACGCTGCACCTCGCCGAGCCCTGCGACGAACTCGTCGACCTTGGCGCGCAGCGTCTCGTCGCGCTCCCCCGCGTAGGCGAGCGAGAGCATCGACAGGAAGTGACCGGCATAGTGCCCGCGCAGCAGGTTCGCGGTCTGCGCGCTCTCGCGCCCGGGGTAGTCGTGCTCGCCCCACGCCTGCTCGCGCGGGTGGCCGAAGTCCTCCCAGTTGCCGGGTGCCAGGGCGCCCCGGGTGTCGAGACCCGCGTTCGCGCGGAAGACGGCGAGCAGACGATCCACCGGATACACGCGCGCCAGATGCAGCATCTGGTCGCGGGCTCGGGCGAAGACGCTGTCGTCGCCGAGCTGCACGCGATCGAGGGGGAAGGGTCGCAGGTGTGCTGTCGAGAGGATGCCGGACGCCGGGATTCCGGACGCCGGGATTCCGGATGCCGGCGCCCCGTCGACGCGGTCGGTCGCCGCGCCCCAGGCCATCGCGTTGCCCCGGTTCATCGCACCTCACTCTGCGTCGCCCACTGGCGCCGCGTCCACTCCTCGATGCCGGCGGCGTCGATGGGGAGGCCGTCGGAGAGCACGTCGGATCCGGTGGGGGTGACGAGGATGTCGTCTTCGAGACGCACGCCGATGCCGCGCAGCTCGGGCGGCAGCGTCAGGTCGTGCGCGTGGAAGTAGAGACCGGGCTCGACCGTCATCACGACACCCGGCTCGAGGTCGGCACCCATGTAGTCCTCGTAGTGCGCCTGGCTGCAGTCGTGCACGTCGAGCCCGAGGTGGTGGCCGATGCCGCACGCGAGGTACCGCCGGTGCTGCTGGCCCTCGGGCGACAGCGCCTCGTCGACCGAGACGGGAAGCAGACCCCAGTCGTGCAGCCCCTGCGCGACGACCTGCATCGAGGCGAAGTGGAAGTCGAGGTAGGCGGTGCCGGGGCGGATCTGCGCGAGACCCGCGCGATGCGCCTTCTCGACGAGGTCGTGCACCTCGCGCTGGGCCGCGCTGAACGATCCCTGAGCCGGCACCGTGCGCGTGACGTCGGCGGTGTAGAGCGAGCGCGCCTCGACGCCCATGTCGAGCAGCAGCGCCTGGTCGGGGTGGATCGGGCCGTCGCAGCGCACCCAGTGCAGGATCGGCGCGTGCGAGCCCGAGCCGACGATCGTCGAGTACCCGGGGCCGTTGCCGTGCGTGCGTGCGTGCCGGTCGAACGTGCCCTGCAGCCAGCGCTCGCCGAGACCGTCAGCGATCGCGCGCGGGATCTCGGCGACCACGGCGGCGAAGCCCGAGACTGTCGCGTCGATCGCGAGGCGCAGCTGGCCGATCTCCCACTCGTCCTTCACCATGCGCAGGCGCGAGAGCGTGCGCTCGAGATCGGCCGAGACCTCGAGGTCGTGCGCGGCGGCCAGGTTCGCGGCCGAGCGGGCGGCGAGCGCACCGCGCAGGTCGGCGGCGCGGGCAGGCAGAGCCTCGAGGGGCTCGACCGTCACCTGCAGCTCGTCGGCCCATTCGGCGAGGCCGGCGGAGGGGCCGACCCAGAGCTCGCCGTGCAGCGCATTGCTGAAGAACCCGTCGTCGCCGGGGCGGAACGGCGCGGGCATGTAGAGCACGGCATCGTGGCCGCCGGGCCGAGCCCACATCACGAGGGTGGCCTCTTCGGTCTGGCATCCGGTCGCCCAGACGAAGCTGCTGTCGGCACGGAATCCGTACGAGGAGTCGTCGTTGCGCACCGGGGCGATCCCCGAGCTCAGCACGAGAGTCGTGCCCGGCATCGCCGCGCTCAGTCGTTCGCGATGCGCGGCCGCGGCCTGCGCGCTTCCGTGCGGCAGGTCGGGACGCGTCGTGACGTCATCCCACCCCTGCGCGATGAACTCGCGGAAGGCGGGGATCTGCGCCAGCTTCGGGTAGCGCGTTCCCGCATACGGCGGGCGTGCTGGGGTGGTCGTGTCGCTCATACGCGCTCTCCTCCGCGGTCTCTGACGAGTTCTCTCAGGCGGGTCAGGGTGCGCCCCGATCCGATCCCGTCGTGTTCGTATTCGTTCGTCACCCAGTACTGCGAGTTGCCGACGCCCTTGAGCGTCTCGAGCTGCAGACCGGCGTCGACGTACATGTCGTCGAAGTAGACGACCGCAGCCACCGGCACCTCGTTGCTCTGCAGAGCGGCGCGGTCGTAGAGCGGCGACCAGTCGGTCTTCTCGGCGAGCCGGTCGACCGCGGCGCGGAAGCCGCGCAGCAGTCGCACCTCGTCGAACATCCAGGGGAAGGCCATCTCGCCGGTGAACAGCAGCGGCCGTCGGGCCTCGTCGAACTGCGGGCGCCGCTCGCGCTCGGCCTGCGCCGCCCATGCGGTCGCACCGCTCTGCTCGTCACCGTAGATCGATTCCTGCAGGGTCCAGAACAGGGGGTTGCCCGCGCTCGACGACAGCGTCATGACGTCGTGCAGGAACCCCGTCGACAGCTGGCCCGGCCGCACGAACGCCTTCTCGACGAGCCAGTGCAGGCGCTCGAACCCCGGCTTCATGCCGAAGTCGATGCCGAGCGCCTGAAAACGGCGCACCGTCAGCAGGTCACCGTCGGGCAGGCGCACGTCGCCGGCCGCGAGACGGTCGGCGATCCGGGCGACCGCGGCCTCGTCATCGGGGAAGCGGCGGTAGAACTCGGCGGTCTTGGCCTCGACCCGGTCGAACGTGCGGCGGTAGACCTCGCTCGCCCGCGGCGGCATGCCGGGCACTCCGCCGCAGACGTAGCTCGCCGTCAGCCCCTCGGGGGCGAACGACAGGTAGGTCATGGTGATCCAGCCGCCGAAGCTCTGCGCGAGGGTCGCCCAGCGTCGCCCGTCGTACAGGTCGGTGCGCACGTGCTCGAGGTCGCGCACGATCGAGTCCGCACGGAAGCAGGCCAGGTAGTCGCCACCCGCGTCGCCGCGCTCGGCGACGATCGCGGCATCCAGCGGCGTGCTGAGGCCCGTGCCGCGCTGATCGACGAGCACCACGCGGTAATCGCGCAGCGCTTCATCGATCCAGCCGTCTCGGCCGAGCGGCCGGGGGTTCGCACCCCCGGGTCCGCCCTGCAGATAGGTCAGCAGCGGGCGATCGGCGGTGTCGGCGTCGGGGTCGACGAGTTCGCGCACGAACAGCTCGACGGTCTCACCCTCGGGGGCGTTCCAGTCGAGCGGCACCGTCGTGCGGTATTCACGGACGCGGATGCCGGGCAGCATGTACTGCGTCGTCGGCGTGCGGGTCATCGGGGGTCCTCCGTGTTCGGCTCGGCGGGCACGGCATCCTGCGCCGTAGCCTGCGTGCGACCCGCACGCGCGGCCTCGGCCGCACGGCGCCGAGCATCCCACTCGGGGTTGATGCGCGGCACGGCCTTGAGCAGCGTCTTCGTGTACTCGTGCTCGGGACGCTCGAAGATCGCGTCGCGCATGCCGGTCTCGACGATGGCGCCCTGCGACATCACGGCCACGCGGGTGGCGATCTGGCGCACCACGGCCAGGTCGTGCGCGATGAAGAGGTAG
>NZ_JAGGPD010000660.1 GCF_018613995.1 Microbacterium sp. ISL-103
CCAGGCCGCTGCGAGGCACCACGAACGCGGCGTATCCGTCGGGGAGCGCGATGCGCACGCCGGTCGCCACGAGCGCACGCTCTCCGGGCTCGAGATGCACGGCCTCCGCGGCCACCAGATCGGCTCCCGCGTCGCCGGGATGCGCATAACCGGGGAGCACAGAGGCGATAATGGGGACATCAACGGATTCAGTCACCCCCCGAGGCTAATGCAGAAGATCACTCCCGACGCGCGGACCCGCTACCGCGAGAGACTGTCCCCCAGCCTGTGGCTGCTGGTGACGGTCGCACTCGCAGGCCCCATGGTGGCACTCATCTTCGTGCCCGTCGGCTCGACCGTCGCTCTCGTCGCCGGCGCCGCGGTGTCGGGCCTGCTCGTCATCGCGTTCATCGCGCTCAACCCGGTCGTCGCCGTCGAGGGCGATGTCCTGACCGCCGGTCGAGCACACATCGACGTCAGACACCTCGGATCCCCCACCGCGCTGAGCGGCGAAGAGGCGCGCCAGGCGCGCGGCCCCGGACTGCCCGCCCGAGGATGGCACCTGATCCGTGGCGGCATCGACGGCATCGTCGTCGTGCCGAACATCGACGCCGACGACCCCGTGACCACCTGGACCATCTCCTCGCGGACCCCGGATCGTCTCGCCGCGGCGATCATCGCCGCCCAGGGCTGACCGGCGTCCCTCGCAGCCGACCCCGTGCGGGGTGCGTACGACGGCGCCCGCCGCCTCGTGTGCGCTGCTGGCGGAGAAAGACAACGCGCCCCTGACCGAGAGGTCGGGGGCGCGTGGAATCTCGTTCGAGTGCGCTCAGGCGGCGCACTCCTTGCAGATGGGGCCGGAGGAGCCCTCATGATCGAGCTGCGAACGGTGCTTCACGAGGAAGCAGTTCATGCAGGTGAATTCGTCCTGCTGCGCGGGCAGCACGACGACATCGAGCTCGAGGTCGGAGAGATCGGCTCCGGGAAGGTCGAAGCTGGACGGATTGTCCGCATCGTCGTCTCCCGTGGAGCCGGAGCTCTTGTCCGGCACACGCTCCTTGAGGGCTTCGATCGACTCGGAGTCGTCTTCACTCTTGCGGGGAGCGTCGTAGTCGGTTGCCATGTGGTGAATCTCCACTTTCATGCGAGTGGGTGGTGCGCCGTCGGGGTAATCGGCGGCCATAGTTTGCATGACCACGAACGAATAAGCAAATGCCCGGGGCTGCGACAGACCAAACTCACGGCACGCCCAGAGTATTCCCGGGTCGGAGCGGCCCTCCGTGACACCATGAACGCACACCCATCAGAGGGGCATTCGCATGGAAAACGTCACCATCGTCGGCACAGAAGCAGGAGTGCTCGTACTCGCGACCGAGTCGGGCGAGCGGTTCGCGCTGCCCATCGACGACGTCCTGCACCGCGAGTTCCGCCGGGCCACGCGCCAGAGCGAGCCGACCGCGCAACGCCTCGCCGCGAGTCCGCGAGACATCCAGGCGCAGATCCGTGCCGGTCTCACCGCGCCCGA
>NZ_JAGGPD010000058.1 GCF_018613995.1 Microbacterium sp. ISL-103
CCTACGCGACCACGAACGGGATCGCTGTCGGAGACGCCATCGATGTCGCGGGTTCCGACGTCGAGGTCGTCGGCCTCGTGGCATCTACCTCCGATTCCGCAGACACCGCGGCGAACGTCTATCTGCCCCTCGACACGGCGCAGGAGCTCTCCGGTGCCGGCGACGTGATCTCGACCGTGTACGTGCAGGCGGAATCCGCCTCCTCCATCGACGCGGTGCAGGCGGCGCTGGCAGAGGAGCTGCCCGACGCGACCATCACCTCGCAGTCCGAGCTCGCCTCGACCGTCTCGGGTTCTCTGTCGAGCGCGACGTCGCTGATCACGAACCTCGGCACCTGGCTGTCGATCATCGTGCTCGCGGTGGCCGTGCTGCTGTCGGTGCTGCTCACCCTGTCAGGCGTCTCCCGTCGCACCCGCGAGTTCGGCACCCTGAAGGCGATCGGCTGGTCGAACGGACGCGTCGTGCGCCAGGTCGCGGGCGAGTCGATGGTGCAGGGATTGATCGGAGGCGCCGTGGGACTCGCGCTCGGTGTCGCCGGCATCGTCGTCATCAATCTCGTGAAGCCGACGGTCGCCGCTGCTGCCGCCGGCAGCGCGGAGGGCGGCCCCGGAGGCATGGGCGCGGGCCCGACGGGAGGAGGCGGCATGTTCCAGAGCCAGCAGGCGGCCGACATCGTGCTGCAGGCTCCGTTCACCCCGTGGGTGCTGGTCGCCGCGGTCGGTCTCGCGGTGCTCGGCGGCCTCGTGGCCGGAGCATTCGGAGGCTGGCGCGCTGCGCGTCTCAGCCCGGCCGAGGCCCTGCGATCCGTCGCCTGACGGACTCGCGAACGCACGTCACAGACAAGGAGACACGGACATGACCATTGCAGATATCGCTCCGGCCGCGAACGGCACGGATGCCACGGCGCCGCTGTACCGCGCACAGGATGTCACCCGCATATACACGCAGAAGGGGCGCACGGTGAAGGCGCTGACGGGCGTCGACCTCACGATCCGGCCCGGTGAGTTCGTCACCATCCAAGGGCCGACCGGAGGGGGCAAGTCGACTCTGCTGCAGATGCTCGGCGCGCTCGACAAGCCGTCGTCCGGCTCTCTGCTGCTCGGCGACATCGACCTGGCCTCGGCATCCGCGCGCGAACTCAGCCGCATCCGCGCCCAGGAGATCGGCTTCGTCTTCCAGGGGTTCAACCTGATCCCCACCCTGACGGCGGCCGAGAACGTGAACATGGCTCTCGAGCCGACCGATCTGAGCCGCACGGAGCGCGCGACCCGTGTCGCCGAGGCTCTCGCGCACGTCGGGCTCGCGGACCGCGGAGATCACCTGCCCACCGAACTGTCGGGCGGCCAG
>NZ_JAGGPD010000661.1 GCF_018613995.1 Microbacterium sp. ISL-103
TACACCTGATGCGCATCAAACGGGGGAACTGCCCTGCCCAGCGGGCGTTTCAGATTGCTTAGACCGACGCGGTCGCGGGTGCCTGCGGTGACAATCGGCGGGCCCTCGACGGTCACCTCCTGGCGCGCATCGGATCGTGTCAGTGGTTCCAAAGGCTAGACCGCCCGCGCTGGATGAGTCGGCCTGCAAATACTCCAGATCAGACGGATAATTCGAGAGGTCATCTCGGCGGGCAGAGGAATAGCGTCCTCGCGCTGGAGGATTTGGCCGCGTACATGGTGCGTATGACCCCTGAAGGCGCAAGGGATCGCAGAGATACGCGAGCAACCCACCACTTCGAAAAGCTCCGGACACCCTCAGGCGTCCGGAGCTTTCGTCGTCTCCGGTGGAGGGGCCACGGCGGATGCGGCGACAGATGGTCCGGGGGAGCGCAGCGGACGAAGACGAGCGACGGGGTGCGCGCTCCTCGAGTGGTCGGGCTACAGTCTGAGGCGAGTCGTCCACGAGAGAGAGGCATGTCGATGAGTGATCACGCGAGGCTCGCGCAGCTGGAGGCGGAGCACGTCGAGCTCGTACTGCGCCGGTTCGATCGGAGCGATGCCTGGGACCTGGGGCGCTCCATCGCCGAAAGGGCGCTAAACGAGGGCTTCCCGGTAGCCGTGGACGTGCGCACGTCCACGGGCATCCTGTTCCATGCGTCCTTGCCGGGGGCGACCGCCGACAACGACGTGTGGGCCACGAAGAAGGCCGCGACCGCCCTGCGGTTCGAGACCAGCACGGCGCTGCTCGAGGCCCGGATCGAGAACGGCGGGCGTGACATGTACGAGCCCGGATGGCTCGACCCCGTCGACTATGCGGTCGCGGGCGGTGCTGTGCCCATCCGCGTCGACGGAGTGGGTGTCGTCGCGGTCGCCACGGTGTCGGGCCTTCCGTCCGCAGACGACCACGATCTGGCGGTGGCCGGGATCAGGAGCCTGGAGATCGCAGGCCCATTTCTGGACGGAGTGTAGATATAGCTAGACACCGAGGTCGTTCAAGCGCATAATCAACACCCACAAGAC
>NZ_JAGGPD010000662.1 GCF_018613995.1 Microbacterium sp. ISL-103
GCGAAGACGGGCATACCCGCCAGTCTAGAAGCGCGCGGAACCCACTCAGGACTCCTCGTGGGTGGCGGGATCAGCGTCGAACAAGCGACCGTCCGCGCGTCCCAGAGCGGTGATGGCGTCGACCTCGGCGGGCTCGAGCACGACGGCTCCCGCCTCGAGGTTCGCGACCTGATGCTCGAGCGACGACGCCTTCGGGATCGCCACGGTCTCGCGAGCGATGTGCCAAGCGAGCACGGTCTGCGCGCGGGTGATGCCGTGCGCGGCAGCCACCTCGCCGATCACACGCTCGTCGAGGAGTTCCTTCGCGCGCCCCAGGGGGCTCCACGCCTCGGTGAGGATGCCGTGCTCGCGGTGGTAGGCCAGCTGCTCGATCTGGGTGAAATACGGGTGCACCTCGATCTGGTTCACCACGGGCCGCACGCCCGTCTCGCGCTCGATGCGCTCGAGGTGCTCGGGCAGGAAGTTCGAGACGCCGATCTGCCTCACCGTGCCGCGCTGCTGTGCGTCGACGAGCGCCTGCCAGGCCTCGACGTATTCGTCCTGGCTCGGGTTCGGCCAGTGGATGAGGTGCAGGTCGATCGCGTCGACGCCGAATCGCGAACGGCTCTCCTCAATGCTCGCGCGGGCCTTGGCCAGCGCGTGGTGGCGGCCGGGGATCTTCGTCGTCACGATGATCTCGGAGCGATCGACGTCGGACGCGCGCAGACCGCGACCGACCGATCCCTCGTTCTCGTAGTTGAACGCGGAGTCGAGGAGGCGGTAACCGGCGCCGATGGCGCTGGTGACGGCGTCTGCTCCGGCGTCGCCGTCGAGAGCGTAGGTCCCGAGCCCAAGGGCGGGGAGGGAGAAGCCGTTGTGCGCGGTGAAGTGAGGAAGAGCCGTCATGGCGCCAGCGTACGCTGGAGGTATGACGGAGTCGGAGAGTATGGCGTCCGATGTCGGCATCCCCGATGATGCGGCCCGATGCCCGTGCGGCTCGGGCGATGTGTTCGGCGGATGCTGCGCACCTCTGCTCGACGGGGCGGCGGCGCCGACGGCCGAACGTCTGATGCGTTCGAGATACACGGCGTTCGCGGTGCGCGATGCCGAATACCTGCGCGCGACGTGGCACCCGTCGACCCGGCCCGCCGAACTCGATGTCGACGACGACCTGCGGTGGCGCCGGCTCGTGATCGTCGACCGCGTCGCCGGCGGTCCGTTCGATCGAGAGGGCGGGGGGGGGTTCGAAGCGTTCTGGCGCCAGGG
>NZ_JAGGPD010000059.1 GCF_018613995.1 Microbacterium sp. ISL-103
AGCAGCACCGCGAAGGTGGCATCCGGGGCGTCGGTGTACTCGGTGATCCACAGCGGCACCCCGAGCTCGGCGACGCCGAACTGCATTCCGAAGACCGCCGACAGACCGCTCAACAGCAGGTATCGGGGGTCGCGCCAGGGTGAACGACGGTTCCAATCCTTGCGCTCGGCGGATGCCGCGGCTGCGGCGCGGACGTCGATCGATCCGGTCTCGGTACGGAGGTTCTTGATGCGGGCACGAGCCGGTGCGTCGACCGCCGAGGTGAGGCGCAGCAGCGGCAGCGAGCCCAGGGCGCAGAGCAGCCCCGCGCAGGCGATGACGACGCGATACGCCTCGGGTGTGCCCAGCACGAGCGCGATCGCCGCGATGCCCGACCCCGCGGCGATGGCGAGATTCGTGACGGTGCGCAGCACGGCTCGCGCGTGCACCCGCTTGTCGGGCGCGAAGCCGCGGGCGATGATCGCCGACCGTGCCGAATGCCCGAGTGTGTCGAAGAAGCCGGAGAGACTCGCGAGCAGCAGGGCCGACACGAAGTCGCCGACGAACGCGTATGCCGCGAGCAGCACACCGCCGGTCATCTCGAACGCGAACGCGAGGCGTCTGGCGCTCCAGCGGTCGGCGAGCCACCCGCCGAGGAACGACGCCACGACCCCGCATCCGCTCGACACCGCGAGCACCACGGCGGCCTGGGCGGGGGAGAGACCGATGACCTGGGTGAAGAAGAGCACCGTCACGGCGAGGAAGACGCCACGGCCGACGCGAGACACGACGGTGGCGGTGACGAGGGCTCGCAGCACAGGGTCGCTCAGCCAGGCGCGCAGGCGGGCGATGAATCGTGGCCGTGACGTCTTCTCGGCGGCCGCGCTTGAGGCCCCGGTCTCAGACTCGTCTCGTGCCTTTCCGACCTGGTCGGGATCGGGGCTGGGCGAAGACACCCTTCATCCTTTCACGGCAGCACTGACGCACCTGTCGCACACCGGTATGCGTTCGGGACGGACTCCGATTGGCCGCCATCGGTCGCCTCGGTTAGCGTGGGCAGGTGGTCTCCAGCTATCTCGCCCCGAAGGGCACCCCCGTCACCCTGCTCGAGTTCGAGCACGCAGGGTCGACGCTGATCGCGGAGACCTTCGGCGAGGGACCGCGCACCTTCCTGCTGCTGCATGGCATCGGCATGGGTCGCAGCGTCTACCTCGACGTGGTGCAGCGCCTGCGGGGACGCGTGATCGCCCTCGATCTGCCCGGATTCGGCGAGGCGCCCGAGCCCACTCGCACCCTCACCATGGAACGCCACGCAGACCTCGTGGCCGCATACCTGCGCCATGCCGACGAGGGGCCGGTCGTCGTGATCGGGCATTCGATGGGCAGCCAGATCGCGGCGGAGCTCGCGGCCAGGCATCCCTCGCTCGTCGAGGGCGTCGTGCTCGCCGGGCCCACTGTGAACAAGGCGGCCCGCAACCTCGCCGCGCAAGCGAGCTATCTGCTGACCGACCTCGTGGGTGAGCGGCCGCTCGTGATCTGGCGCGGGGCCCGGGAGTATCTCCGCGGCGGCCCGCACCTGATCCGCAAGATCAGGGCCACCATCGTGCACGAGCCCGAGAAGGCCTTCCGGCGCATCGACTGCCCCGTGCTCGTGCTGCGGGGAGAAGACGACCCGCTGGCGCCGATGAGCTGGTGCCAGGAGATCATCGACGAGATTCCCGGCGCCGACCTGCAGGTCATCCCCGATCACGGGCACGGCACCCTGATCACGGATTCCGCACCCGCTGCGCGCCTGATCCAGGGCTTCGCCGACGGCCTCTGATCCGGTTCTCTTCGGGCTGCCGCCGCAGTCCGGTTCACAACTCAGCATGAGTTCGCCGATGTTGGCGATATCCGTACGAGATTGCCTCTCAGCGCCGGCTCATGCTGAATCGTGAACGGGGACCATTGACGAACCTCGGTCCGAGAACAGAGATGATCTGCTCCAGGGACTGTCGCACCGATGCCTGGTCACCGAGGATGTCCTTCGCGAGGGGCCTAACGGTCACAAACCCGAGACGGGCGGCCGCGATATCGCGCTCGCGATCCTGCACCTGCTTCTCCCACCCCTCGTGGAACTCCTTGCTGTCGCACTCGATGATCAGCCAGCCGTCGACGACGAAGTCGACATACCCGACGCCGTCGAGGTACACCTGCGTCTCGTACGCCACGCCCATCGTCCGCAACAGCAATCGCATGAACGTCTCCGGCCCCGAGCCCGCCGACGGATCGACGAGCGCAAGCAACGGGTGGAATCGCGAAGGAAGCGACATGAACATCGTGGCCAACTCATCGCGCGTCAGGATGCCATGGTGAAGGACGCTGTCCAACGTGGCGAGCGCCTCTCGCGGTGCCTGGCAGAGCACAGAGTGCGCGACGGCGTCGATCAACGGAGCCGCATGAAGGCTCTCGCGCACGCTCGTCAGCACCTTCCAATGGAGCACGACCTTTTTCTCCTTCGGAACCCGTAGACGAGACGACCCCGGAGTCACGAGCACATGGAGCTCTCGGCAGCGGAACACGAAGATCCCCAACAGCGCGAGAAGAGATAGGCAGGACACCCGCCCGCCTACCCGGACTGCCGTGACGATGTCGGGGTGCGTCGAGGGCAGCGCGTATCGGTCGCGCCGCACATGCACGAGTTCCCCTCGGGCCACCGCCTCGGCGATCATTCGACCAGTGAATCGCCGGCTCGCCAGATCGGATCGGGTGAGAACGGTGCGCGCGTAGGCTTCGTCCACGCGCTGGGCGACGGTCTTCTCTTTCTTCTCCATCGCAGAAGTGTGCGGATACCGAGGGGCCCGGCTGTGCATGGATCCTGCAACGCGGGATGAACCGCGCCCGTCAGAGTTCAGTGCAGGAGGTGTCGCACTATCGTCGTCGTTCCGCTACTCAGCATGGATCCGGAGCACCAGCGATTCCCCTGCTCCGTCAGCCTTGTCGGCGCAGTCTCATGCTGAATTGTGAACCGGGTCAGCCGAGCAGGAGACCGCCAGGGTCAGCCCGCGCCGGGAGGGGTCTGCTTCGAGTCGGCGAGCTCGTCGACGACCAGGCTGCGCTCATCGGTGGTGCCGTTGCGGTAGGCCTGTCGGCCCACGATGTGCGCAGACAGCGGCGCGGTGGCGAACTGCATGAGCACGATCGGGGCGACCAGCAGCACCCCGACGAGAATGCCGCCGACGGTGCGCTGCGACAGCGCGATCGCGAGGCAGATGAGGATGAGCCCGAGCACCTGCGGCTTGGTCGCGGCGTGCAGCCTCGACGGCACGTCGCGGAACCGCAGCAGACCGACTGCTGCCGAGAGGCAGAGCACCGCTCCGAGCAGGATCAGCACGAGGATGCCGACGTCGATGACGGCGTCGGGAACGGCGAGACCGAACACGTTCATGGGGTCGTGTTGTCCCTTCTGGCCACGAACCGGGCGACCGAGATCGAGCCGAAGACGCCGACCGCGGCGATGATCAGCAGCACCGGGATGTTGCGGGTGTGACCGTTGATGGCCATCTCGGCCCCGAGCACGCACATGACCTCGGTGAGCAGCACATCGGATGCGACCGCGCGGTCGAGGATCGAGGGACCCCGCACGATGCGGATGATCGTCAGGATCGCAGCCGCCCCGAAGACGACCATGATCGCCAGCATCAGCACGTTCATCGGGCACCTCCCCTGGTCGGCCTGTCGGCAGTGTCGGCAGTGGCCGCGCGCTCATCGGCCTTGAGGGCACGGTACTGGTCGGGGGCGCCCAGCGCACGCACGACCCTGCGCTCCCACCGCAGCACGCCCTCACGCTGCGCCTCGACGTCGGCCATGCTGCGCACCCCGATCACATGCAGGTACAGGACCTGGCGATCGCGGTCCGCCTCGACGACGAGCGATCCGGGAACCAGCGATGACACCACCGACACGTGGGTCATCATCAGGTCGTCGGCATAGCGCAGGGGCACCGCGATGATCGCGGCACCGGGCTGATGACGGAAGTCGAACACCTGCACGGTCACGGCGACCGCGCCGCGCAGCACCGCGAACAGGAACTGCACGACGAGCAGGGCGGCGTACCAGATGTTGATGCGGCCCGATAGCTCGACCGTCGGCAGCCGGAACACCCGGGTGACGAACACGGCGACGACGAGACCCGAGATGAAGGCCAGCACGGTGAACTGGCTCCACAGCAGCATCCACAGCACGACGAGCCACGCGAGGAAAGGCAGCTGCACGCGGATGTCCCGCCAGAAGTGACGGCCGGTCTCGGTGGGGCTCATCCGTCGACCTCGTCTTCCAGCTGGATGAGGCTCACCGGGTCGAGCAGGGCCTCGCCGATGCGGTCGCACAGCGCGTAGAGGGGGCCGGCGAAGACGGTCAGCGCCACGGTGACGCCGACCATGCCGGCGGTCGCGACGGTCATGATCCTCGGGATGCGGCGACGCTCCTGCTGCTCGTCGGCCGCGGGCGCGTTGCCGAGGTAAGAGATGCGCCCCTCGGTCTCTGCCGAATCCTCTTCCTCGCGCCAGAACGCGAGGTTCCAGGCGCGCATCAGCGCATAGAGGGTGAGCAGCGAGGTGACGATACCGCCGGCGATCAGCACGATCATCAGGGGTGTGCCGACCGATGCCGCCGCCTCGAAGAGCGCGAACTTGCCGATGAACCCCGAGAACGGGGGCAGGCCACCGAGGTTGATCGCGGGGATGAAGTAGAGCACCGCGATCACGGGCGCGACCTTGAGCAGACCCTTCACCCGCAGGATCGACGTGCTGCCCGCTCGGCGCTCGATGAGACCGACGGCGAGGAACAGGGTCGTCTGCACGATGATGTGGTGGACGATGTAATAGACGGTCGCACCGATCGCGGCGGGCGTCGCTATCGCGAGACCGAAGATCATGTATCCGACGTGGCTCACCAGAGTGAACGACAGGATTCGTTTGAGCTCGGCCTGCGCGACGGCGCCGAGCACCCCGACGATCATGGTCGCGAGCGCGATGATCAGCAGCACGGTGTCGATGCTGTTGTCGGCGAACAGCTGCGTCTCGGTGCGGATCAGCGCGTAGACGCCGACCTTCGTCAGCAATCCGGCGAACACCGCGGTGACGGGTGCGGGTGCGGTCGGGTAGGAGTCGGGCAGCCAGAACGAGACGGGGAAGATCGCCGCCTTGATGCCGAACGCGATCACGAGCATGAGGTGCAGCACGAGCTGGGTCTCTTGTGGCAGCTCGGTCATGCGCTCGGCGATCTGCGCCATGTTCACGGTGCCGAGGGCGCCGTAGATCATGGCGATCGAGGCGAGGAACAGGATCGACGAGACCAGCGAGACGACGATGTAGACCGCTCCGGTGCGGATGCGGGACTCGGTGCTGCCGAGCGTGATCAGCACATACGACGCCACGAGCAGGATCTCGAAGCCGACGTAGAGGTTGAAGAGGTCGCCCGCGATGAAGGCGTTGAAGATGCCCGCGGCGAGGATCAGGTACGACGGGTTGAAGATCGAGATCGGGGTCTCGTCGGTGCCGTCTGCGGCGCCCTGGCCGATCGAGAAGAGGAGCACCGCGACCAGCACGATGCTCGAGATGAGCACCAGGAGCGCGGCGAGACGGTCGACGTAGAGGACGATGCCGAAGGGCACGGGCCATCCGCCGACGGAGACCGCGAGCGGTGCCCCGGCGTCGACGGCCACGAGCAGCACGGCGGCGATGACCGAGACGACCACGAGGGTCGCGACGGTGACGAAGGCCTGCAGTCTCGGGTTGCGGCCGAAGATCAGCGTGATGGCCGCACCGAGCAGCGGCAGTGCGACGAGAAGGGGGACGAGGGCGCTCATCGGCGGTCCTCCTCGTCGTCGTCGGTGTGCTCGGGTGCGCTGTCGTCGGATGCCGTGTCGGCCGCCGTGTCGCGGGCGGCATCCGCCGCGTCGGTCTCATGGGCCGCCGCCGCGTGGGTGTCGGCGTCGGTGCGGAAGTCCGCGGATCGCGTCGATCCGTCAGGCTCATCCGCCCCCTCGGACGCGTCATCGGGAGGTGCCGATTCGCCCGAGAGGACGGCGGCGGCATCATCCGCATCCGCATCGCCATCCGCATCCGCATCCGCATCCGCTGAACCCGAAGCCGACCGGGAGGCCATCGGACGATCGGTCGGCGCGTCGTCGTGGATCGCGGGGTGGTCGCGCATGTGCAGCACCGTGATGGGCGATGTCTGCACGCCCACGAAGTCGGTGGTGGCCTCGTCGTCCGCCTCGTCCGCCTCGTCGTCCATGAGGTCTTCGTCGGCGTCGGTGCGCTCGCGGAGCGCGATGTCGGCCTCGTCGTCTTCGACGGTGTCGGCCTGGCCCAGCTGCCACGAGCGGTAGATGAGCGCGAGCAGGAAGGCCGAGACGGCGAACGTGATGACGATGGCCGTCAGGGTGAGAGCCTGCGGCAGCGGGTCGCTGAGCTCGCCCTCGGTGCCGAAGAAGGGCGCATTGCCCGGCACTCCCATGACGATGAGCAGCAGCAGGTTCGTGGCGTTGCCGAGCAGCAGGAAGCCGATCAGCACGCGCGTCAGGCTGCGCTCGAGCATCGCGTACACACCGCATCCGAACAGCACGGCCATGATGACGATCAGGGTGAGGGAGACATCCATCAGATGGTCACCCCCCGCTCGCGGAACTCCTGCGCCTGGCGATCGACCTCGGCACCGAGGCTGCGCAGCACGTCGAGCACGAGCCCGATCACGACGAGGTACACGCCGACGTCGAAGATCGTCGAGGTGACGAACTCCATGTGGCCGATGCCGGGGATCTCCCACTCCCAGAAGTTGCTGGTGAGCGGGGCGAGGCCGAAGAACAGCGGCACGACGGCGGTGCCGACGGCGAGGATCAGACCGGTGCCGAGCAGTCGGCCGGCATCGGTCGGGGCAGCGGCCCCGAGCTCCCAGCGCCCACCCGCGACGTAGCGCATGACGAGCGCCATGCCCGCGACGAGACCGCCGGCGAAACCGCCGCCCGGCAGGTTGTGCCCGGAGAAGAGCAGGAAGATCGACACGACGATGATCGTGTGGAAGAGCACGCGCACGATGACCTCGAGCAGGATCGACCTGTTCTCGGGTTTCATCTTCGGGCCCCCGACGAGCCAGGCGCGGGGGCTGCTCTCGTTCTCGTCGGTCTGGAAGCGCACGCCCTCGGTCGTCCCGACGAGCGGGCGGCTGAGCGTGCGGCGGCGACGGGCCTTGGGCAGGGTCTTCGTCGCCGCGAGCATGTCGGCGCGATGGGTGACGAACACGAGCGAGGCGACGCCGGTCGCGGCGAGCACGAGCACCGACAGCTCGCCCATGGTGTCCCACCCGCGCAGGTCGACCAGAGCCACGTTGACGACGTTCTTGCCGTGGCCGATGTCGTAGGCGAGCTGGGGGAACGCCTCCGAGATCGGATCCGCGATGCGCGACTGCGTCGCGACGATCGCGACCAGAGCCATCGTGAGGCCGACACCGACACCGAGCAGAGCGCGCGGGATCCGCCCGACGGATGCGTTGTGCTCGCCCATTCGAGCGGGCAGGCGTCGCAGCACGAGGGCGAAGGTCACCATCGTCACCGTCTCGACGAGGATCTGGGTGAGGGCGAGGTCGGGAGCGCCGCTGGTGGCGAACAGCACGACCATGCCGAGACCGGTGATCGAGACCAGCACGACACCGGTGTACCGCTTCTGTGCGCGCACGGCCATGACTCCCGCAGCCGCCATCATGGGCGCGACCACGATCTGGGCCGGGGTATGCCAGGCGGAGAGCTGGAAGCGGTCGATGTCGCTGGCGACCAGCGCGGTCACCTCGGCGGCCACGAACACCACGAAGATCGTGCCGACGTACACGGGCAGCGATCCGCGCTGGGTGAGCGTCGTGCTGAGCACCGAGAGACGGTCGACGCCGCGCACCACCAGGGAGTACACGTCGGCGGCGGTGAAGGGGATGAGCCTCGCCTTGCGGTCCCATCCGGTGCGCAGCGTCAGCAGGATCACGCCGGCGCCGAGCAGGATCGTCAGGATCGAGATGCCCAGGGCGGGCTCGAGCCCGTGCCAGAGCGCGAGATGCCCCGGCCCCTCTGCGGCGATGCCTTCTGCATCGAGCCCCGGAGTGGCGGTCAGCGCGTATCCCTGCAGGGCGACGTCGAGCGCGGGGGCGCCGATGCCCGCGGCGAGCGTGACGCCGGCGAGGATGATCGGCGCCGAGAGGAACCCGACGGGAGGGTCGGGCCACGCGGTGTCGGGCAGGCGATCGCCGGCCGCGTCGCGCTTGGTCCAGAACGCTCCCCATAGGAAGCGGATGCCATATGCCGCGGTGAGAATGGATCCGAGGCTGACGCCGATGATGGCGACGAGACCCCAGGGCGATCCGTGCAGGGCGTCGTCGAGGAGCGCCGTCAGGGTCGACTCCTTCGCCACGAATCCGATGGTCGGGGCGATCCCCGCCATCGAGGCGATCGAGATGAATGCCGCGGTCGCCATGACGGGGGCCTGGCGGCCCACACCGCTCAGCTCGGTGATGTCACGGGTCGACAGCTGCCGGTCGATCACGCCCACGATGAGGAAGAGCGCCGACTTGAACAGCGCGTGCCCGATCACGAGTGCCAGGCCCGCGAGAGCGGATGCCTGGGTGCCGTAGCCGATCACGATCGAGAAGAAGCCGAGCTGGCTCACCGTGCCGAAGGCGAGGATGCGCTTGAGGTCGGTCTCGCGCAGGGCCTGGAAGCCGCCGATCAGCATCGTGACGATGCCCAGCGAGATGATGATCGGCCGCCAGGGACCGGTGAAGGCGAAGATCGGCGCGAATCGCGCGATCAGGTAGATGCCGGCCTTCACCATGGCCGCGGCGTGCAGGTACGCACTCACCGGGGTGGGCGCAGCCATCGCGCCCGGCAGCCAGAAGTGGAACGGGAAGATCGCGGACTTGCTGATGGCGCCCACGAGCAGCAGCACCACGGCCGCATCGACGATGGGGCCCGTCGGCGCGAGTTCGAGGATCTCGCGGATGCTCGAGGTGCCGGCGTCGACCACGAGCAGCACCACGCCGACGAACATCACGAGCCCGCCGAGGGTCGTGACCAGCAGCGCCTGCAGGGCGGCTCGTCGGATGGCCGCACGACGCCGATAGTGGCCGATGAGGAGGTACGAGAGGATGCTCGTCACCTCCCAGAACATGACGAGCATGACGAGGTCGTCGGTCAGGACGAGGCCGTACATCGCACCGGCGAAGCCGAGCAGCACGGCGGCGAACTGCCCGATGCCCGCGGAGTCGTCGTGGAAGTACCAGCGGCAGTACAGCAGCACGAGTGCGCCGACGCCGGTCACGATCAGCGTCAGCACCCAGCCGAGCACGTCCATGTGCATCGACAGATTGAGACCGAGCTGCGGGATCCACTCCACCGACACGAACGGAGCGGGTCCGTCGAGCACCTGGGGCGTGAGCACCAGCGCGTGGACGAATGCCGCTGCGGGAATGAGAGCCGCGATGGCGAATGCCTGAGATCCCAACCATCGCACCAGCGCGGGCATCACGATCGACCCGAGAAGGAACACGGCGAGGAGCGTCAGCATATACGCGGCTCCTCAAAGCTCGTCGGCCGGGGATGGGCACAGGCGGGCGGGTGTCGGAATCGAGTTTACCTTGATATTTCGCGCTTTCGGGCCGATCATGTCGGCGTCGGATCGCGCAAATGGTCGGTTTCCCCCGGTTTTTCGGGCACTTTGCGCGATTCGGATCGCGAAATCAGATCATTCGGATGCGTTCTCGGCCCGCCGGGCGAGCGCCGGACCGAGCCGGTCGTACGAATTCTCGATGTGAGTGCGCATCGCCTCGGCGGCCGCATCGGGGTCGCGGCGGCGGAGCGCCTCGAGGATGCTCTCGTGCTCGCTCACGGTGTCGTCTTCGAAGTCGTGGCGGAAGTTCAGGCGGTACAGGTGCATGTGCGAGCGCAGGCGGACGATGGCCTCCGAGAGCAACGGGCTCTGCGCCTGTTCGGCGATCAGGTGGTGGAAGTGCAGGTCCTCGTCGATGAACCGACGGTAATTGCGGAAGCTCTCCTCCTCGTCGGGAGCGGATGCCGTGCGCATCTGCACGACCGAGTCCGCGAGCTCGCTCTCGATGTCGTCGTCGAGATGGGTCGAGGCGCGGCGCGCGGCCTCCGGTTCGAGCAGCTCGCGCATGTCGTAGAGGTCGCGGAGCCCCGCGGCGTCCAGCAGGGGGGCGGCCACGTAGCCCTTGAGCGCGCGCTTGGCGACGAGTCCCTCGGACTCGAGGCGGGTCAGCGCCTCGCGCACGGGTGTCGGAGAGACGTCGAGGTCGCGGGCGACCGCGTCGATGTTCACTCGCGCGCCCGGCTCGATGACCTGATCCATGAGCAGCCCGAGCACGGCGTCGTACACGTCGTCGACGAGCGCGCGCCGCGCCGGAAGCGGCCTCGGTCCGCGTGCCTCGTCGTCGCCGAACATGAGTCTCATCGTAAGGGGTGCCCTTCTCGGCCGATCAGTCCGCGATCGCGGAGCTCGTCCCACGCCTCCTCGGCGACGGGTCGCGCGATGAGGCCGCTGTTGCGCGCGACCTGCTCGGCACTCGCACCTCCCATGACGACGGCCGCCACCNNCGGGGCATCCGTCGCGAGGATCCCCGAGTTGAACACCGCGGCGGCGAGCACCGTCACCCCGTGTTCGTGGGCGAGCGGCAACAGGTCGTCTGCCGCCGATCGGTCGAGCAGTGTCCAGCGTCCGGCGACCATCATCACGTCGGCGTCCGTCTCGCGCACGAACCGCGCGAGCATCGCGCTCTGGTTCATGCCGGCGCCGAACGAGCGGATGACCCCCTGGTCGCGCAGCTCGCTGAGAGCGGGGAATGCGCCCTCCAGAGCCTCGCGCTCGTGGTCGTCGGGGTCGTGCACGAGAGCGATGTCGATGCGGTCGAGGCCGAGGCGGTCGAGCGACTGCTCGACCGCCCGCAGCACGCCGTCGCGCGAGTAGTCGCGCACGCGTCGATGATCCGCAGGCACGTCGAACAGGTTGTCGATGTCGGTGCGACCCGCGGCATCCTGCGGCACCAGCAGGCGACCGACCTTGGTCGAGACGATGTACTCGTCGCGCGGGAGTTCGCGCAGACTCTCGCCGAGACGTCGTTCGGCGAGGCCGAGACCGTAGTGCGGAGCGACATCGAAGTACCGCACGCCGCCCGCCCATGCGGCAGGCACGATCTCGGGCCACTCTCTCTCATCCAGCGACTGGTAGAGATTGCCGAGTGCCGCCGCTCCGTACGCGGCGGGCGGAGCGG
>NZ_JAGGPD010000663.1 GCF_018613995.1 Microbacterium sp. ISL-103
CTCGTGTCGCCGTCGTCGACTACGAATCCGGCAACGTCCACTCGGCGGTGAAGGCTCTGATCGCAGCGGGCGCGGATGCCGTGCTGACCCGCGATCGCAAGGAGGCCCTCGAGGCCGACGGTCTCGTCGTGCCGGGCGTCGGCGCGTTCCAGGCCGTACGTGACGCGCTCTACGCGCACGGTGGCGACGAGATCATCGACCGGCGACTCGCGGGTGGACGCCCGGTTCTGGGCATCTGCGTCGGGATGCAGGTGCTCTTCGCTCACGGAGTCGAGCGTGGACACGACTCCGAAGGCCTCGGAGAGTGGCCGGGCGCCGTCACCGAGCTCAACGCGCCTGTCCTCCCTCACATGGGATGGAACACGGTCGAGCCCGGCGCCGACTCGGTGCTCTTCAAGGGGCTCGAGCACGAACGGTTCTACTTCGTCCACTCCTACGCCGCGCAGTCGTGGGAGCTCGACGTCATCCCGCCCTTCCCGCAGCCGGTGCTCACGTGGACGACCTACGGAGACCCGTTCCTCGCTGCGGTCGAGAACGGTCCGCTGTCAGCCACGCAGTTCCACCCGGAGAAGTCCGGCGAGGCAGGCATCCAGCTGCTGCGCAACTGGGTCGACAGCCTGAGGGCCTGACGCCCGCCGGAAACGCAGACCCTGCGGGTCAGAAGCCCCGCGCGACGGCTGCGGCCGCCGAGAGCCATGCCTGCTGCGTGGGAGCGCCGAGGGCACGGAGCCGAAGGTGCCCGTCGACCATCTCGCGATCGAACGGGATGCCGACGACTTCGCGAGCGAGCGGCGGGTAGCCTGCGACGACCTCGGCCACGTCGGCCGTGGATGCCTTCGGGTCGGCCTGGCTGACGACGACCACGGACTCCCGCGCGAGCCGGGCTGAGCGCTCGTCACGGTCTTCCAGTGCCTCCAGCAGCAGCGCGCCGGCTTCGGCGTGATCGTCACGCGTCGTCGTCGCGACGACGATCTGGTCGGCGAGGTCGATCATGCGCAACCACAACGGGTCGGACTCGTCGCTCCCCGAGTCGATGATGATCAGGCGGTAGAACTTGGCGGCGACGGCGTGGATCGAGTCGACGTCCGACGGGCTGAGACGGTTCTCGTGTGCGAGGCGGATGGGCTTGGACCGCAGCACGTCGTACTTCTCCTGCGGCTGATGGTGCACGAAGTGCGCGAGGTCGGCCGACTGCCCCTGGGCGCCGAGCAGCCGCTGCGTCTGCGGCAGAAGCTCGAGGAGCGTGCGGTCATGCGCGCCGGCCTCGGTGCGCCATCCGAGCGTTCCGCGGGTCTGATTGTTGTCCCAGGCGAGCACGCCGGCGCCGCCGTACTGCGCGAAGACCGCCGAGAGCAGGACGGTCGCCGGCGTCTTTCCGGCGCCGCCCTTCCCGTTCACGACGGCGACGGTACGCGGGCCGGGCCAATGACGGCTCACCTCGTGCTCGTCGTCGCGGATCGCCCGTTCGCGCGCGTTGGGGCCGATCGAGAACCCGACCCGGTTGAGGATTCCGCGACCGCCGCGTCGAGCGGGCTCTTCCCGCCGCTCCTCCTGCAGGAAAGAGCGTCGCTCGATGCCCTGCTCGCGCTGCTGGCGTCGAGAGGAGGAAGAGAAGACGGGATCGCTCGCGGAAAGAGCAGGGGTTGCCGAGACGGCTGTCGATGCGGGCCCGGCCGGCGCAGTCGGAAGCGCCGGTGCGGCGGGAACGACAGACGCTGTCGGCAGCGAGGCGCCCGCAGGACGGGACGGGGTGGCCGGAGCGGCCGGAAGTGACGGCGCAGGGGGAACGGACGCCGCTGCGGGCGGGGCCGGCCCGACTGGCGGCACTGCAGCAGGAACCGTCGGCACCGCCGTGATCGGCGGCTGAGGCGTGACGGAGGTCGGTGTCGGTGCCGGTGCCGGTGCCGATGCGGGGCCCGGGCCAGGCAGAGTCTCCGGGGTGGACGCGGCGGCGGCAGCGGCCTCGGCGCGAGTGGCGGGAGCGGGTGCCGGGGTGGGGCGAGCCACAGGGGTGTCCGGGGTCTGACGCCTCGGAATCCGGGGCACCGTCATCTCGGGGAAGTCCTCGTCGGCATCCGGGCTCGCTGCCGCCTCTGCGGGGCGCGGGGGCGCGGCGGGCGGGACGGAACCCTGTGGCGTCAGCGGCACGTGCGCCACGATCTCCGGAGTCTCAGGGGGCACCGGATTGCCTCGTCGCAGAGGTCCGCCTCCTCGCGCTTCCGCATCGCGCACCATGCAACATCTCCTCATCGACCGAACAGGGGTGTCATCGAGGCTACCGCGTGGTGCCTGATGTTCTCCGCCGTCATCGTTTTGGAGCGGGCGGATGCGCGAGCTAGTGTCGATTCTCGTGCCGACGAATCGGCCCTCCCATCTCACCTGAGGACGTCATGAACGACTTCGCGCAGTCTCCTTCGCTCACCCTGCTTCCCGCTGTCGATGTCGCCGGGGGCAAGGCGGTCCGACTCACCCAGGGCGAGGCCGGCACCGAGACCAGCTATGGCGACCCGCTCGACGCGGCGGGGGAGTGGGTGGCGCAGGGTGCCGAGTGGATCCACCTCGTCGACCTGGACGCGGCCTTCGGTCGAGGCACCAACGCCCCGATCCTCCGCAAGGTCATCAAGCAGTTCAAGAACGTCAACGTCGAGCTCTCGGGCGGCATCCGCGACGATGCGACGCTCGAAGCCGCGCTCGAGAGCGGCGCCAGCCGCATCAACCTCGGCACCGCTGCGCTGGAGAACCCCGAGTGGGCAGCCGATGTGATCGGTCGCTACGGCGAGGCGATCGCCGTCGGACTCGACGTCCGCGGCACGACGCTCGCCGCCCGCGGGTGGACCAAAGAGGGCGGCGACCTCTGGGAGGTGCTCGAGCGTCTCGAGGATGCCGGCTGCAGCCGGTACGTCGTCACCGACGTCACCAAGGACGGCACGCTCAAGGGCCCGAACCTCGAGCTTCTGCGCGAGATGACCTCGCGCACTCCGAAGCCGGTCGTCGCCTCGGGCGGAATCGCGAATCTCGATGAC
>NZ_JAGGPD010000664.1 GCF_018613995.1 Microbacterium sp. ISL-103
CCTCATGGTCTGGCTGCGCCGCCAGTTCGTGCTCAACCCGGCCACGCAGGTCGAATACAAGATGCGCACCGAGCTGTACTCGCGCCTGCAGACCCTGCCGGTCTCGTTCCACGACCGCTGGCAGTCGGGGCAGCTGCTGAGCCGCATGATGCAGGACATCGGCTTGATCCGCCGGTGGCTCGCGTTCGGACTCGTCCTGCTGGTGGTCAACATCCTGACCATCGTGATCGGCTCCGTGCTGCTGCTCCGCTGGCACTGGCTGCTGGGCGTGATCTTCATCGTCACCGCCATCCCGCTGTGGATCCGCGGCTACCTGTTCGAGAAGCGCTACGGTGCGCTCACCCGCCGCAGTCAGGATCAGGCCGGCGACCTCGCGACCAGCGTCGAAGAGAGCGTGCACGGCATCCGCGTGCTCAAGGCCTTCGGTCGCGGCAAGCACGCTCTCAGCCGCTTCAGCCGCCAGGCCGAGACGCTGCGCGAGACCGAGATGAGCAAGGCGGGCGCGATCGCGTCGATCTGGTTCTGGCTCGACCTCATGCCGCAGATCGCCTTCGGCCTCAGCCTGATGTCCGGAATCTGGCTGATCTCGCAGGGTGAGATCGATCAGGCGCAGCTGTTCGCGTTCTTCGCCATGGCCGTCGTGCTCCGCTGGCCGATCGAGTCGATCGGGTTCCTGTTCTCGTTCATGCTCGACGCGCGCACCGCGACCGACCGTGTGTTCGACATCTACTCCGAGACGAACTCCATCACCGACCCCGAGAACCCGGTGCACATCGCCGAGCCGCGTGGAGAGCTCGCCTTCGAGGCGGCGCACTTCCGCTATCAGGACGCGGGCGCGCACGAGCGCGATCTGCTCGACGGCATCGATCTGGTGCTGCGTCCGGGCGAGACGATGGCGCTGGTCGGTCTGACCGGAAGCGGCAAGACCACGCTCACCACGCTGCCGACGCGTCTGTACGACGTCACCGGCGGTCGTGTCACCCTCGACGGCGTCGATGTGCGTGATCTGCCGCTCGCCGAGCTGCGCCAGCACATCGCCATGGCGTTCGAGGATGCGACGCTCTTCTCGGCGACCGTGCGCGAGAACGTCCTGCTGGGTCGTGCTGATCTCGACGTGCACAGCGACGAGGCCGAGCGGGTGCTGCGCGAGGCCCTCGACGTCGCTCAGGCGGCATTCGTGGACGCGCTTCCCGACGGCGTCGAGACGGTGATCGGCGAAGAGGGACTCAGTCTCTCGGGCGGTCAGCGTCAGCGT
>NZ_JAGGPD010000060.1 GCF_018613995.1 Microbacterium sp. ISL-103
TTCGCACCTGCGATTCTCGATGCCCTACCGGGCGCTCTTCACCCGAGTGCTGCGACCCGACACCGCGAACCGTCTGGTCGACGCGCTGGCGGTGCTGCTCGTGCGCCTGCACAACGTGGGGTTCTACTGGGGAGACGTCTCGCTCTCGAACACGCTCTTCCGCCGCGACGCGGGTGCATTCGCCGCCTATCTGGTCGATGCCGAGACCGGCGAGCTGCATGAGGAGGGCCTGACCGACGGTCAGCGCGCCTACGACCTCGATCTCGCCCGTACGAACATCGCCGGGGAGATCATGGACCTCGCCGCCGGAGGACGACTCGAGCACGGCGTCGACGCGGTCGCCATCGCCGACGGGATCGTCTCGTCGTACCGCTCGCTGTGGGCCGAGCTGACGGCGCAGGAATCCTTCGACGTCTCCGAGACCTGGCGCATCACCGAGCGCGTCGAGCGCCTGAACGCCCTCGGCTTCGACATCGACGAGATGTCGATGTCGACGACGGCCGACGGCACCGTCGTCGAGATCCAGCCGAAGGTAGTGGATGCCGGGCACCACCAGCGCCGCCTCATCCGCCTCACCGGCCTCGACGTCGAAGAGAACCAGGCGCGGCGTCTGCTGAACGACCTCGACGAGTTCCGCGCCCGCTCGACCAAGCAGTGGTCGGACGAGGAGATGTACGCGCACGAGTGGCTCACCCGCGTGTTCGAGCCCGTGGTGCGCGCGATCCCCTATGAGCTGCGCGCGAAGCTCGAGCCCGCCGAGGTGTTCCATCAGGTGCTCGAGCACCGGTGGTACCTGTCGCAGGCGCAGGGCAGGTCGGTTCCGCTCGCCGAGGTGCTGACGAGTTACATCAACGAGGTCCTGCGGCACCGCCGCGACGAGGCGACGATCATGGGCCCGCCGACCGAGACGATGAGCCTGCCCGTCATCACGGGCGCGAATCCGGTGTCGGACGACGATGAGGTCGACTGGCGCGACCTCGTCTGACGTCAGTAGCCAACGGTGAAACGGCCGCGGCGATGCACCGGGCGTTCGATCTCGTCGATCACGGCGACGGCGAAGTCGGCCCCCGAGATGAACGACTTGCCGTCGGCATCCCGCACGAGCACGTCGCCGCCGTCGCGGTAATGGCCCGTGCGCTCCCCCTCGGCCCAGGGTCCGAAGACCTCGGCCGGGTGGATGAAGAACCAGTCCAGTGACTCGTCGGTGCTCTCGAGCAGGGCGAGCGAGTCGATGCCGACCTGCGCCTCGTGCTTGTACTCCTCGGGGAAGTCCAGGTCGAAGAGCCGCGGCCCCTCCGGCGCCACGAGGCTTCCGCCCGCACCCCCGACGACTCCCAGACGCGTGCTGGTGTCGGCGAGTTCGGTGATGACGTTCCTCAGGGCTTCGAGCACGGAGTCTGTCATGTCCCCCCGGGGAGACAGTGCCGAGACCACGGCATCCGCACCGTCGAACGCGTTGGCGAGCGAGGAGATCTCGAGAGCGGATCCCTGCACATACGAGGCGCCGTCGACCGCATCCGCCGGCGTGCTGCGCGAGATCGCGATCACGTCATGGCCGCGGCTCACCGCCTCGGAGACGATGTGGCGTCCGGCGTAGCCGGTTCCGCCGAGGACGACGATGCGAGCCATGTGCTTCTCTCCTACTTCTTCGCGTTGCGGATGGTCGAGACCTGGTACAGCGCGACGGATGTCGCGATGCCGGCGTTGAGCGACTCGGTCACTGCCGAGATCGGGATCGAGACGATCTGGTCGCAGGTCTCGGCGACGAGGCGCGAGAGGCCCTTGCCCTCGGAGCCCGTGACGATCACGACGGGGCGGTCGGCCAGCTGCAGCTCGGGCAGCAGCACATCGCCGTCGCCGTCGAGGCCGAGCACGAAGACGCCCTGCTTCTTGAATTCCTTGAGCTGCGTGGTGAGGTTCGTGGCGAGCGCGACGGGCACGCGCGCTGCGGCGCCCGCGCTGGTCTTCCACGCGGCGGAGTTCACACCGGCCGAGCGACGCTGCGGCAGGATGATGCCGTGGCCGCCGAAGGCGCCGGTCGAGCGGATGATCGCGCCCAGGTTGCGAGGGTCGGTGATGCCGTCGAGAGCGACGAACAGCGGGACCTCGCCCTTCTCGATGACCGCCTCGAGCAGATCCTGCGGGTGCGCGTACTCGTACGGCGGCACCTTGACGGCGACGCCCTGGTGCACGCCGTCGAACCCGGCCATGCGGTCGAGCTCCTGACGAGTCACCTCGAGCACCGGGATGCCGCGGTTGGTGGCGATCGAGAGCATCTCCTTGACGCGGTCGTCCATCTCGACGCGCTGCGCGATGTAGAACGCCGACGCGGGGATCTTCGCGCGCAGGGCCTCGAGCACCGAGTTGCGGCCGGTGACGACCTCGACCTCGGTGGTGTTGTCCTTCGAGCGCGCCGAGCGGTTCGGGTTGCCGCCGGACGTCTGACGCTGCCCCGGCTTGCCCTTTCCACCCGATGCCGCATAGCGCTCGGCCGCGGCCTTGCGCTTGCCGGCCGGGTGCCAGGCTCGGTCCTCGGCCTTCGGGGTCGGTCCGCGACCCTCGAGCGACTTGCGCCCCATTCCGCCGGTGCCCTTCGTGGGGCCCTTCTTGTTTCCCTTGTTCGCGCCGGGGCGCTGTGGCTTAGCCATCGATACTCCAATGAGTTCCGGCCGGAGAATCCTCCAGCGTGATTCCTGCGGCGGCGATCGCATCACGGATGCGATCGGCCGCCGCCCAGTCCTTGTCAGCGCGCGCCTGCGCACGCTGGGTGATCATCGTCCGCACGAGGGCGTCGAGAGCGGACGTCTGTGCGTCACCCGCCGACGCCGCGCCGACGAGGTCGAGCCCGAGCACGTCGAGCATCGCGAGCACCTCGTGCCGCGCCGTCGCCGCGTTCTCGGCGTCGTCCGCGTCGAGCGCCGCGTTCCCCGCTCGCACGGTGTCGTGCACGACCCCGAGCGCCTGCGGGATTCCGAGGTCGTCATCCATCGCCGTGGCGAAAGCCTCGGGCAGCTGCACGGACTCCGCCCAGCCGAACGTCTTCGGGAGCAAGCGCTCGGCACGCTCGACGAAGGTGCGGATCCGTCCGAGCGCCGCCTCGGCCTCAGCCCACGACGACTCCGACAGGTCGAGACTCGAGCGGTAGTGCGCCGCGGCGAGCGCGTATCGCACGACCTGCGGGTCGTGGTCGGTGAGAACGTCTCGCGCGAGGGTGAAGTTGCCGAGCGACTTCGACATCTTCTGTCCGCCGACGGTCACGAGGCCGTTGTGCACCCAGTATCGTGCGAAGCCGTCTCCGGCTGCGGTCGACTGTGCGAGCTCGTTCTCGTGGTGGGGGAAGCGCAGGTCGAGGCCTCCGCCGTGGATGTCGAACTCGGGGCCGAGGTAGCGCTTCGACATCGCCGAGCACTCGATGTGCCAGCCCGGGCGACCCGCACCCCAGGGCGACTGCCAGGTGGCATCCGCCTGCTCATCGGGCTTGGCGCCCTTCCAGAGTGCGAAGTCCTGGGGGTTGCGCTTGCCGCGGGGGTCGGCGTCTTCGGCGGCCTCCATGGCATCGACCGACTGGTTCGTCAGGGATCCGTAGTCGGCCCACGACCGCACATCGAAGTACACGTCTCCCGAGCCGTCGGGTGCGGGATAGGCGTGGCCGCGCTCGATGAGCGTCGCGATGATCTCCTGCATCTGCGGAACCGATGCCGTCGCGCGCGGCTCGTAGGTCGGCGCGAGGATGCCGATTCCGGCATACGCGGCGGTGAACTCCTGCTCCATGCGATATGCCAAAGCCCACCAGGGCTCGACATCGGTCGCGTTCGCGAGCACCTTGTCGTCGATGTCCGTGACGTTGCGGACGAACGTCACCCGGCCGTAGCGATGCGTCAGCCATCGGCGCAGCAGATCGAAGCTGAGGGCAGCGCGGACGTGCCCGATGTGGGGGCCGGACTGCACGGTGGGTCCGCAGACGTACATCGTGATGTTCTCGGGATCGAGAGGCACGAAGTCGCGCAGCTGCTGTGCGCGGGTGTCGTAGAGGCGGAGAGTCACCGCACAAGCTTACCGGGCCGCCGATTCCGAAGACTGGGTGCACCCCTGGCCGTGCGGCTCGGACGATTCCCGCCTCAGTCGACGGCGAGCACGCGCCCCGTCTGCACGCCGAGCACGCTCTTCGCGAAGGCCTGGCCGACGCGGTGCGACGACACCGGAACGAAGCCCGGGAACGACGAGTGGTACGACGGAGCATCCTCGAGCACCGAGGGGCTGACGGCGTTGATGCGGATGCCGCGGGGCAGCTCCGTCGCCGCAGCGAGCACGAAGGACTCGAGTGCCCCGTTCGCCAGCGACGCGGCGGCGCCCGCCGCGATGGGCTCTCGCGAGAGGATGCCGGAGGTCAGGGTGATCGAGCCGCCGTCGCGCACATACGGCGTGCCGATGCGCACCACGTCGAGCTGCGACAGCACCTTGCCGCTGAGCGCCGACTCGTAATCGGCGCGACCGAGATCGGCGAGCGGACGGAAGGGCACCTCTCCGACGGCGACCACGACGGCATCCACCTGCCCGATCGAGGCGAAGAGCCGCTCGATCGACGCGGTGTCGGTGATGTCGACCGAAGGGTCGGTGCCGCGCGATGCCGAGACGATCTCATGGCCCTGCAGAGCGGCGACGGCGGTCCTGCCGACCTGGCCGGTGGCTCCGATGACGAGGATCCTCATGCGTCTCTCCTTCTGCGTGCGACCATCGCACGACGTTGACCGACAACGACGCGCACCGGCGGGGAATTCCCCGCCGCCGCGATGCGGGACTCAGCGCGGGTGGATCATGGCGATCGCGGTCACAGCGATCCCCTCGCCTCGGCCCGTGAATCCCAGTCCGTCGGTGGTGGTGGCCGTGACCGACACCGGCGCGCCGCCGAGCGCCGTCGACAGCACCCGCTCGGCCTCCGTACGACGGCCGCTGAAGCGCGGACGGTTTCCCTGGAACTGGGCAGAGACGTTGCCGATCGCGAATCCGGCCTCGGCCAGCAGCTCGCGGGTGCGTGCGAGGAAGACCTCGGCGTGCGCGCCGGCGTACTCGGGATGCGACGTGCCGAAGTGCTCGCCGATGTCTCCGAGCCCTGCCGCCCCCAGCAGCGCGTCCACGATGGCATGGGCGACGACATCGCCGTCGGAGTGTCCGGAGAGCGCCGGCTCCCCCGGCCATTAGAGTCCCGCCAGCCACAGCGCACCGTCTCCGCCGAACGCATGCACGTCCGTGCCGAGTCCGACACGCGGTCCGGTCGGCGACGCCGCGTCGACCGCGGTGGTTTCGAGAGCCGGGCGTTCGATCACCCCCAGCAGATGGCGTGCGCGCTCGAGGTCGTCGGGGGTCGTGATCTTGAAGCCGCGTGCATCACCCGGGATCCGACGCACCGCATGACCGGCCGCTGCGTACAGCGCGGCATCGTCGGTGTACTCCACGCCCGAGGCGAGCGCCGAGCGGTACGCGGCCTCGAGCAGTGCTCGCGGGAAGCCCTGCGGCGTCTGCGCGGCTGCGAGCTCCGAGCGGTCCACGGGGCCGGCGATGAGGTCGCCGTCGACTCGCTTCAGGGTATCGACGACGGGCAGCGTCGGGATGATCCCGACCTCGTCGGCGACGGCGGCGACGACGGCATCGATCACCGCCGGCGGCGTGAGAGCGCGCGCGGCATCGTGCACGAGCACCCGCGTGACGTCGCCCCAGAGGGCTGCCAGACCGGCTGCCACCGACTTCTGACGCGTGTCACCACCGGTGACGACGCGGCCGAGGTCGGCGCGACCGCCCGCGGCCGCCTGCAGCTCGCTCTCGGCATCGCCTTCGAATCCGGCGGGCGCAACGACGATCACCTGGGCGGGGGCCGCGGCGAACACGCCGTCGAGCGCGTGGCGAAGGATCGAGTGGGTGTCGATGCCGACGAGCGCCTTGGGCGCTCCGGCATCCAGTCGCGTACCGGAGCCGGCGGCGACGACGATGATCGCGGTGTCAGGGACGGGAAGCATGCTCACCCGGTTCACGTTACCGGCGCCCACGAAAAAAGGCGGATGCCGAAGCATCCGCCCTGTCTCGATCCGTTCAGGACGCGAGGACCTCGTCGAGCATCGCGCTCGCCTTGTCTTCGTCGGTCTTCTCAGCGAGAGCCAGCTCGGAGATGAGGATCTGACGCGCCTTGGCCAGCATCCGCTTCTCACCCGCCGACAGACCGCGGTCCTGGTCTCGACGCCACAGGTCGCGCACGACCTCGCTCACCTTGATGACATCGCCGGAGGCGAGCTTCTCGAGGTTCGCCTTGTAACGACGCGACCAGTTCGTGGGCTCTTCCGTGAACGGAGCGCGCAGCACCTCGAACACATGGTCGAGACCCTCACGTCCGATCACATCGCGGACTCCCACAAGATCGACGTTCTCAGCAGGAACCTCGATGATGAGATCCCCCTGGGTGACGTTGAGCTTCAGATACTTCTTCGCCTCACCCTTGATGATGCGTTCTTTGACCTCGATGATGGTCGCAGCGCCATGGTGCGGATAGACGACAGTTTCGCCAACCTCAAAAAGCATAAAAACGTGTCCTTTCGGCAACCTCAAGGATACCACAGGGGACATGCGCTAAGGTTCGCGCCCCCACGTCCTCAGGCCGCCCCTCGCATACGCATAGAATGGGATGCGGATATCCCGTCGGACCTCAGGAGGACCCGTGAAATCGCGCCTTGTTGCGTCTGCCGCCATCAGCGCCCTCGTTCTTCTCGGCGCGACGGGCTGCACGTTCATCTCGCCCCAGTCGACGACGATCGAATACTCGGCCTCCGACGGCGTCAACGTCTCGGACTCCGACGGCCCCATCGACGTCCGCAACGCGTTCGTGGTGGCGACCGAAGACGGCTCCGTCGGCAACTTCATCGGCGCGGTCGTCAACCCGACCACCGAGAAGGCCACCCTCACGATGACCGTCTCCGGCGTCGACGAGCCGTTCACCGTCACGGTGCCCGCCGGCAAGACGATCAGCTTCGGCACCGAGGGCGAAGACCCCCTGCGCATCGTCGGGCTCGATCACAAGCCCGGCTCGACCGTCGAGATCCACTTCCAGTCCGGTGACGGCGCCGGCACCAAGACGCAGATCCCGGTGCTCGACGGCACGCTGCCGTACTACTCGGACCTCGTGCCCGACACCGCCGAGAGCACTCCCGAGCCCACGCCGATGCCGACCGACACCGCGGCTCCGGCACCTTCGGAGTGACCCTCCCCACGCGCTGAGAAAGAGGCCGGCACCCCGCGGGGTTCCGGCCTCTTCTGTCGCCGCCTGCGCGGCGAACGGATTCAGCCTTCGAAGCGGTAGCCCAGACCTCGAACCGTGACGAGCATGACGGGCTCCCCCGGGTTCGCCTCGATGCGCGAGCGGATGCGCTTGATGTGCACGTCGAGCGTCTTGGTGTCGCCGAAGTAGTCGCTGCCCCACACCCGGTCGATCAGCTGGCCGCGCGTGAGGACCCGCCCCGAGTTGCGCATCAGGACCTCGAGCAGTTCGAACTCCTTCAGGGGCATGTTGATCTGCTGCCCCGCGACCGAGACGGTGTGCCGGTCGATGTCGAGAGAGACTCGGCCGCCGTCGAGCACCCGCTCGTCGAGTTCGCCGTCGGCCTGCACGACACGGCGCAGCACCGCCCGCATCCGGGCGAGCAGCTCACGCGACGAGTAGGGCTTCGTGACGTAGTCGTCCGCACCGAGCTCGAGGCCCACCACGATGTCGACCTCGGAGTCCTTGGCCGTGACCATGATGATCGGCACCGCGGAGGTCGAGCGGATCTGCCGGCAGACCTCGGTGCCCGGCATGCCGGGGAGCATGAGATCGAGCAGCACGACGTCGGCTCCGCGCTCGCGGAAGGCCGTGAGCGCGCCGGGGCCGTCCTCGGCGATCTCGACCTCGTAGCCCTCGCGTCGCAGCAGGTAGGCGAGCGGGTCGGCCAGGTCGGGTTCGTCTTCGACGAGAAGGATGCGGGTCATGCGTTCTCTCCGTTTCGGACGCGAGCGGTGGCTTTCGCCTCTTTGCGCTCGCGCTTCTTCTTGCGCTTCTTCTCCCTGTCGATGCTCGGGGGAGCATCGATCCTCGGGAGCCTGATGGTGAAGGTCGATCCGCGGCCGGGGCGCGACCAGAGTCGCACCTCTCCGCCGTGTCGCTGGGTCGCGTGCTTGACGATCGAGAGGCCGAGTCCGGTGCCCCCGGTTCGGCGCGAGCGCGCCTCATCCGCGCGGTAGAAGCGCTCGAAGATCCGCTCGCGGTCGCCCTCGGCGATGCCGATGCCCTGGTCGGACACCGCGATCTCGACCACGCCCTCTTCGGCCTTGACGCCGATGCCGACCCGAGATCCCTTGGGCGAGTACGCGATCGCGTTCGCGATGAGGTTGCCGAAAGCCTCGATGAGGATCTGCGAGTCGCCGCGCACCCACACGCCGCGATCTCCACCGCGGGCGATCTCCACTCCTGCGGAGTCGGCCTGCACGACGTGCGCCTCGAGTGCCGTGGCGAGCACCTCGTCGATCGCGACCGGTCGCACATCCGACAGCGCGTCTTCGGCCTGCAATCGCGACAGGCTCATGATGCGACCGGTGAGCTGGCCGAGGCGGGAGGCCTCGGCGGAGATCCGGGTGGCGAAGTGGCGCACCTGCGCGGGGTCGTCGGCAGCCGACTCGATCGCCTCGGCGAGCAGCGTCACCGCGCCGACCGGCGTCTTGAGCTCATGACTCGTGTTGGCGACGAAGTCACGGCGCATCTGGTCGAGGCGCTCCTGCTCGGTGACGTCTCTGATGATGAGCAGGGTCATGCGAGGGCTGATGACGCTCGCGCGGGCCGACACCAGACGCGGGTCGAGACTGAGGCCGCCGCGCGTGAGGCGCAGCGATTCCGTGGCGGAGCTTCCGTCGGCGCGCCCGCCCCGCACGAGCTGGCGCAGCTCGGGGTTCTCCAGCGGTGCGCCGATGTCGATGCCGAAGCGGGTCGCCGCCTTCGACACGGCGAGCACGAGTCCCGACGAGTCCACGACGCAGGCCGCGTCGTCCATGCTGCCCAGCACCGCGGTGACGCCGTCGGGCACGACGAGCGATGTCTCGTCGGCGATACGCGCCCTCGCACGGTATGCCCAGGCCACCAGAAGTGAGAGGCCGACGCCGATCACGAGGCCGGCGGCCAACGCGAGCAGCGCGATCTGCGGCAAGGTCATAACCCCAGCGTAGAGTGCGTTCACCCGCGGATCGGCGGGTTCGCCGGAGCTGGCAGGAAGGCGAGAAGTACTATTCACGTACTGGGCACCGTTCGTTAACCTTCGAAGCAGACAATCGCTTTCGGGCCTGTGCGGGAGCGCGGAGCTCGCCTCTCGCGCGGACGACCCAGCCGTCTCGCGTTGGCACCACAGCCGAGACCCGAATGAAAGGTTGCGCCCACATGCGCGAAGTCTTCCACCAGTCCCTCGAGGACCTGCAGTCCCAGCTCGTGGAGATCGCCGACCTCGTCACGGTCTCCATCGACAAAGCCACCCGTTCCTTCGCCACCAGCGATGTCGAACTGGCCGAAGAGGTCATCGCCGACGACGCCAAGATCGACGCGCTGGCCGTGGCCCTCGACGAGCAGGCCATCGAGATCCTCGCCCGTCAGCAGCCGGTCGCGCGCGACCTGCGCGTCGTCGTCACTGCGCTCCGCGTCAGCGCCTCGCTCGAGCGCATGGGCGACATGTCCGAGCACATCGCCCAGCTCGCGCGCCTGCGCTTCCCCGAGCGCGCGATCCCGAAGGGCCTGAAGGGCACCTTCACGAAGATGGGCGAGCTGGACGTCGAGATCTCCCGCACGCTCTCCGAGCTGCTGCGCACCCAGGATCTGAAGCTGGCGGACACCATCCGCAACACGGACGACGACATCGACGAGCTGCACGCCAGTGTCTTCGAGAAGGTGCTCAGCGACAACTGGAAGGGCGAGGCCACAGCGACCGTCGACGCCACTCTCGCCAGCCGCTACCACGAGCGCTTCGCCGACCACGCGGTCGCCGTCGCGAAGAAGGTCATCTACCTGGCGACCGGCGACTGGCGCATCGAAGAAGAGGACATCGCCCTCGCCGTCGAGTCGCAGCGGGAGCTCGGTCACGCCTGAGGCACCACGAGATGCACGAAGGGGGCGGATGCTGACAGCATCCGCCCCCTTCGTCGTCTTCTGTTACTTCTTGCCCTGGGCTGCGACCGCCGCAGCACCGGCGGCAGCAGCCTCGGGGTCGAGGTAGCGGCCGGGCCCGGTGGGAACGTTGTTCTCGTCGAGCTCGTAGACCAGCGGGATGCCGGTGGGGATGTTCAGCTCGGCGATGTCGTCGTCGCTGATGCCCTCGAGGTGCTTCACGAGTCCGCGC
>NZ_JAGGPD010000665.1 GCF_018613995.1 Microbacterium sp. ISL-103
GCTGGTCGTGGCACTGATCTCGCTGGTCGTGCTGACCTTCCTCCCGACGCCCTACGTGATCCAGCGTCCGGGGCCCGTGTACGACACCCTCGGCACCGCCGCGGGGCCCGACGGCGAGCAGGTGCCGCTGATCCAGGTCGAGGGCGCGGAGACCTTCGAGACCGCCGGAACACTCGACCTCACGACGGTGCAGGTCGTCGGCAACCGTGAGCGCACGCCGAGCTGGTTCGAGCTCGCCCTCGCGTGGACCGATTCCTCCCGGGCGGTTGTGCCGCTGGAGTCGGTGTTCCCCGAAGGCGTCACGACCGAGCAGCGCGACGAGCGCAACGCGACCCTGATGGTCGATTCGCAGCACGAGGCGACCGCCGCGGCACTCGACGAACTCGGCTACGACACCGGCGCCGAGGTCGTGGTGCAGGAGGTCGTCGAGGGTGCGCCCGCCCAGGGCAGCCTCGAGGCGGAAGACGTCATCACTGCGATCGACGGCACCCCGGTGACCTCCGCGAAGCAGCTTCGTCAGGCGATCCAGGATGCAGGCGGCGACCCCGTCGGACTCACGGTGCAGCGCGCCGAGGGAGAGCAGGTCGTCGAGGTGACCCCCGAGAAGCAGGTCGAGGGCGATGTGACGACGTGGCTCATCGGCGTCACGCTGCGCACCGACTACGACTTCGAGATCGATGTCACGCTGCAGCTCGACAACGTCGGCGGCCCGAGCGCCGGGATGATGTTCGCGCTCGGCATCATCGACACCCTCACCGAGGGCGAGCTCAACGGCGGCGAGAACGTCGCGGGCACCGGCACGAGCGAGGCCGACGGCACGGTGGGCCCGATCGGCGGCATCCGTCAGAAGCTGTATGGCGCGCGAGATGCCGGAGCGGACTACTTCCTCGCTCCGTCGACGAACTGCGACGAGGTGATCGGTCACGTGCCCGACGGGCTGACGGTGATCAGCACCTCGACCCTCGAGGATTCCCTCGACGCGCTCGAGGTGATCGCGAACGGGGGAGAGGTGG